>JALYRN010000497.1 GCA_030855295.1 Myxococcota bacterium
GGGCCGGCGTGCGCGGACTTCCGCGGCGCGTACGGCTTTCCTCTCGGCGACCCGTGTGTGCGCGACACCGTGCTCGAGCTCGGCACGTTCTGCGTGACGCAGACCGAGTGCGACCTGACGATCGCGACCAGCCTCGGCGCTCTCGAGACGACGGCCGAGGGCGAGACGCTGCGCTTCGAGCTCGACGGCCTCTCCTGCACCGCGGGTCGTGATCGCGGCGCGATCACGATCACGTGCGAGGACGCGGCCGTCGGGTTCACGTGCGAGTCGCGCGCGGCGCCGACGCGCGCGCTCGACGGCGCCTGCTGCGAGAGCGACGACACGTGCGGCGCGTCGCAGCGCTGCGCGCCGATCGCGCTCGGCCTGAGCGCGTCGGTGCCGATCGTCTCCGCGTGCGTGCGCATCGGCGATCGCGCGCGCGACCAGGCGTGCGTGACCGGGGGCTCGGGGATCGACGACTGCGGCGCCGGGCTGACGTGCAGCGCTGGGAGCCTCGGGGACGACATGCTGGTCTGCCGCCCGATCTGCTCGGCATCGGCCGACTGCGCCGCGGGCGAGGCGTGCCGCTGGTACGCGCTGACCGCGCCGCCCGTCGGCTACTGCATCCCGGGCTGCACGCTGTTCGGCACCGAGTGCCCGGCCTTCGCGACCTGCGACGGCGCGACGACGCTCGACGCCGCGGGCGCGATCGAGGACGGCCTCGCGTGCCGCGCGATCGGCACCACCGCCCCCGGCGAGGTCTGTCACCGCAGCATCGACTGCACCGCCGATCACTCGTGCGCGCGCGTCGGCACAGACTACGTCTGCGCGCCGCTCTGCGACGACACGCACCCGTGCGTCGGCGCCGGCGAGATCTGCCGCCCCGAGGGCGCCGGCGCCTCGCCGCCCTCGGGCGTCTGCGTCCCCGGCTGACCCGCGCTCGAGGCGTGCCTCGAGATCGGCTCGCCCGCTCTGGGCGAGCGCTCCTGACGCTCACCGCCTGCGGCGCGGCGGCCGGGGCGCGTGCGCGGGCTTGCGCGCCACGAACAGGTAGTTGAAGCCGCGGAGGAAGAAGTTTCCCTCCTCGGCGGCGCGGTGGTAGTTGCCCATCGCGAGCGTCTTGTGGTGCCGCGTCACCGCGATCACGTCGACCGGCTCGAGCAGCGACGCGAGGATCGCGAAGAGCTGGAAGCCGACCGGCGCGAGCCCCTTCTTCTTGTCCCAGAAGTCGCACACGTAGAGGCCGAACACGCCGCCCGGCGCGAGCACGCGCGCGCCCTCGCGCAGCACCTTCGCCATCTCGGCGTAGTAGCGCGGGTCGTACGCGCTGAGCTTGCCGATGCACGCCGCCTCGTCCGAGTAGTCGATGTGATCGCCGTACGGCGGATCGAGGAAGACCAGCTGCGCGCTGTCCTTCTCGAGCGGGAGCCGGCGCGCGTCGGCCTGCTCGATGTCGGGCCGGTACGGCGCGAGATCGAAGCCGCGCGCGGCGCGCCCCGTGTCCTTCGCGACGTCGAGCGTGGTGCCCGAGCCGCACATCGGATCGACCACGAGATCGCCCTCGCGCGTGTAGCGCTGCACGAGGTTCCACACGACGTAGGACGGAGTCGCGCCGACGTAGCGCTGATCGCCCTGCATGCCGCTGCCGTAGTGCTGCGACGGATACTCCCAGAGCGTGGTGGTCTGGATACGCAGCGGCGGCTTGGTCGGGCGCTGGACGGGGCGGCCGCGGGCCGGAGGGCGAGCAGCCCCGGAGCGATCATCGGGTCGGCGCATGGCGACGCGAGCATGGCGCGACCGCGTCGCGCGCGCGACCGGGCGCGGTGAGCCGAATTCGGGCCCTCGAGGTACTCACATCCCGCGGACAGACACTCGGGCGGCCGGCGACACCGTGGGAGCTCTTCCCGACGCGCTGGGCAGCACGGCCCCCGAGCTCCGTCTCGCGCCTCGAGGAGGTCCGTCGTGAGCAGGATCGATCGCCGCACGATGTTGAAGCTGCTGGGGCTCGGCGCCGGGGCCGCTGCCTCTCCCTTCGCGTTCGGTCCATCGGCGCGCGCCGGCGGCGGCCCACCCCTGCGCTTCGTCGTGTTCTACGCGGGCGACGGCCTGGTGCAGGGCCGGTGGAACCCACGCGCGCCCGGCGGCGTCGGCGAGCCGACCGAGACCTCGTGGGAGCTCGGCGAGCTCTACCAGCCGCTCGCGGCCTACCAGTCGCGCATGACGTTCTTCGAGAACCTCGACATGCGCTCGAAGCTCGTCGACTCGACCCCGGCCGACAACGCGCACGCCGACGGGCTCACGCACTCTCTGACCGGCGCGACGCGGTTCGGCGAGCGGCTCGCGGGCGGTCCGTCGATCGACCAGTACGTCGCGCAGCAGCTGCAGCGCGACGGCCTCGTGACGCCGCGAGAGTCGCTCGTGCTGAAGGTCTCGGACTACCTCGGCGGCAACGTCAACAACGGCAGCTTCCGTGGCCCCGGCGAGCAGTGCGAGCAGCTCGGCGATCCGCGCGCCGTCTACGAGTACCTGTTCCCGACCGCGGCGGTGGACGACGGCCGGCTGGCCTCGCGCCGCGCGCTGGTGATGGACCTCATCCGCCAGGAGAGCACGAGCCTCGCGGCCACCCTGCCCGTCGACGCACGCCGCAAGGTGGAGGCGCACCTCGACATGCGGAGCGACATCGAGGCGTCGCTCGCGCTCGCGGCGAGCCGCGCGCGGCTGCGCCCCGAGCTCGAGCCGCTCCTCGTCGACTGGGACGCCGAGCACGAGCCCCGGTACAACGACCTCACGGGGCCGGTCCGGCTCCGCAACTACGAGCTCGCCTCCGACGTCTTGTTCCAGCTCGGCGTCGCCGCGCTGCACACCGACACGACGCGCGTCGTCACGTTCAACGTCGGCACGCCCTCGTCCGAGCTCGGCTACACGAACGGCGACTTCGGCACCAGCGACTGGCACAACTTCAGCCACGTCATGGCGAGCGGCACCGAGACGCCGACCAGGAGCGACCCCGCCGCGCAGGCGATCTTCTTCGCGCAGAAGCTGCGCATGACGCAGTCGTTCGCGCAGCTCGTCGATCTCCTCGCGGCGGCGCCCGAGGCCGACGGCAGCTCGCTGCTCGAGCACACGATCGTGCTCTTCGCGGGGCACATCGCGGACCCGAGCCACTCGGGCAACTCGCTGCCGTGGACGCTCCTGGGCGACGGCCACGGCGCGTTCCGGACCGGGCGCTACCTCCGCTACGAGCGCACGCCCGACCCCGCGCGCGCCTCGCGCATGCTCGGCCGGCCGCACAACGATCTCTTCGTCTCGATCTCGCAGGCGATGGGCGCCGAGACCGACACGTTCGGCAATCCCGAGGTCTGCAACGGACCGCTCGAGGGGCTCGCGTGAGCCGCCCTCCGTCCCCGAGGAACGACGCGATGCGGAACATCGGAACGCCCTGGTGCGTGCTCGCCGCGTGCGCGGCGCTCTCGCTCGGCTGCACCGGCGCGCTCGGCGAGCCGGCGGCGCGCCCCGTCGATTCCCCGAGCCCCGTCGACCCAGGGAGCGCACCGCTCTGCGGCGACGCGGGCGGCCGCCTCGCCGAGGCTCCGCTCCGCTCCCTGACGCCGAGCGAGTACGACCGGACGCTCGCGGCGATCTTCCCGGGCGTCACGCTCCCGGCGATCGGTCTCGTCGAGGCGGAAGCGGTCGACGGGTTCCACAACCAGGCGCAGGCGCAGGTCGTCTCGCCGGTGCTGGTCGATCGCTGGACGAGCGCCGCGGAGTCGGTCGCCGCCGCGCTGGAGTCGCAGTTCGATCTCTGGAGCCCCTGCGATGCGGAAGCCGACGACGAGGCCTGCGCGGGCGCGCTGATCGAGCAGCTCGGGCCGCGGCTGCTCCGGCGGCCGCTCGAGCCCGTCGAGCGCGAGCGCTACCACGCGTTCTTCGTGAGCGCGCGAGCGCAGTTCACGCGCGCCGAGAGCGCGGCGATGTGGGTCGAGGCCCTGCTGCAGTCGCCGTCGTTCCTGTTCCGCCCCGAGCGCGGTGATCTCACGGTCGACGCCCCCGAGGGCTTCGTCGCGCTCTCGGACGCCGAGCTCGCGAACCGGCTCTCGTACCTCCTCGCGGGAGGCCCGCCCGACGCCGCGCTGCAGGAGGCCGCGCTCGCAGGTCGTCTCCGCAGCGCCGACGGTCTCGAGGACGAAGCCCGCCGCTTGCTCGCGCGCCCGGCCGCGCGCGAGGTGGTCGCCGACTTCCATCGCCAGTGGCTCGAGATCGATCGCCTCGACGAGCTCGATCTCGATGCCGCGCTCTACCCCGAGCTCGACGAGGCGCTGCGCGCGGACCTCCGCGCGAGCGTGGAGCGCTTCGCCGAGCATGCGTTCTGGGAGGCGGGGAGCCTCGACTATCTGTTGCTCGGCAGCGATGCGTTCGTGAACGATCGCATCGCCGCGCTGCTCGGGATCGACGCGCCCGGATCCGACGAGCTCGTGCGGGTGCCGATGGATCCGGCGGAGCGCGCTGGCCTGCTCACGCAGCCCGGCATGCTCGCCGCGACCAGCCACGGCATCTCGCACTCTCCGGTGTTCCGTGGGGTCGCCGTGCTCGATCGCGTGCTCTGCGCGCCTCTCGCGGCGCCGCCTCCGGAGGTGCTCGACGGAGTCGCCCCGGATCCCGACGCCGCGCCCGCGACGACGACGCGTGATCACTTCGAGCGCCTGCACGGCACCGAGGAGTGCGCCGGCTGCCACGAGGCGATCGACGGAGTCGGGTTCGCGTTCGAGCACTTCGACGCGCTCGGCCGCTTTCGAACCGAAGAGAACGGCCATCCCGTCGACGCGAGCGGGCGCGTGCTCGCGCCCGACGGCTGGGTCGAGGTCGACGGCGCGGTGGAGCTCGCCGAGCACCTCGCGGACGACGAGCGCACGCGCGCCTGCTTCGGTCGCCAGTGGTTCCGATATGCGCTCGGGCGCGATCGCACGTCGGGCGAGGCGTGCGTCGTCGAGGAGCTCGCGAGCGCGCTCGAGTCGGCGGCGGGCGATCCGCGCGAGATGCTCGTCGCGCTGATCCGCAGCCCGGTGTTCCGATTCCTGCCGCGCGCCACGGAGACATCCGGTGAGTGAGGCGCTGCGATGCCGCACGCCTCGATCGCAGGCGCGTCGATCGCACGCGTACGGAGCGCTCCGCGCCGAGCTGCTCTCGGCCGTGCTGATCTCGGCCATGCTCTCCGTGAGCAGCGCGATGATCGGCTGCGAGGATCCCACCCTCGGTGACGGAACCGACGCGGGCGACGATCGCGGGCCCTCGCGCGACGGCGGCGCGAGCGGCGACGCGAGCGCTGCGCTCGAGGACGGCGGCAGCGCAGGTGCGCACGACGCCGGCTCGCTCGTACCGGACG
>JALYRN010000498.1 GCA_030855295.1 Myxococcota bacterium
CGCTCGATGGAGCGAGCGCGACGGCGGCGAGACCGAGGGCCGCGAGCGCGGCCGCGAGGAGCGGCGGGACGAGGCGAGAGCGCATGCCGCGCGGAGGATAACGCGGTTCGGCCGCCGGGCCGCCGCGCCGATCTCGGGACAGGTCTCGAGGAGCGCGAAGCGCGCGCGAGCGGCGTTCGCGCGCTACACCACGGCCGATGCTGCGTCTCTCGATCGCGCTCTCGATCTCGCTCGCCGCCTGCAGCGGGCCAGACGACTCACCGCCGCCGACCTCGACCTCGAGCGGGACGCGGACCGCGGCGTCGGCCGAGGTCCCGCGGCGCGATCAGGAGGAAGGGCTCGCGCACTGCGGGGACGTGCTCGTGCGCATGGAGGCGCCCGACGCTGCGCCGACCTTCTCGCGGCTGATGCGCGAGTGCAGCGGGCTCTTCGCGCGGCGTCGATGCCGCGACGCGCTCGCGGAGGACACGTTCTCGCGCGACGGAGTCGCGGAGGCGTGTCGCGCCGACTACTGCGCCGACCTCCGTCCCGCCCCGTCGTTCTGCACGACCGACATGCCGACCGACGCGGAGTTCCTCGAGCAGTTCGCGCGCTTCAGTCGCTCCGCGCTGCGCCGTGATCTGCGCCGGATCATGGACGCCGCGGGCGCCGAGGAGATCGCGGATCTCTTCGCCGATCTGATCGAGGCGCAAGCCGAGCGGCAGTGACGCCGGCCCCGTTGCGCACCGCGCGTCCGTTCGGGCACGCTCCGGCGCGGGGGTCTCAATGCGAATGTCGTGCTGGTGGGGCGCGGGGGCGCTCGTGCTCGCGTGTGAGAGCGCGCTCGGCTGCGGGTCGGCGGCTCCGGCGCGCGACGAAGCGGTGATGGGGCGTGCGGTCAGCAGCGGGGGCGAGGAGGTCCCGCACTGCTCCGTGATCCACGCGGCGGGGGCCGAGGAGTTCGAGGACGGCGAGCGCGCGGCGCGCGATGGCGACATCGAGGGCGCGCAGCGCCTGTTCGCACGATCGTGCGACATCGGGAACCCGTGCGCGTGCACCGAGCTCGGCGAGTCCTACGTCGATCCGCCGGCGGCGACGGTCGCGCGAGACGCCGAGCGCGGCGCGACGCTGCTCGAGCGCGGCTGCGAGGGCGGCGACTCCTGGGGCTGCTACATGCTCGCCACCGCGATCTGGCGGTTCTTCCCGGAACGCATCGAGCACGCGCGCGACCTCTACGACGACGCGTGCGACGACGGGCTCCCCGACGCGTGCTCCGCGCTCGGCCGCTTCCGCGCGTCGGGCGTCGACGGCGATCGCTCGGAGCGCGACGCGATGCGGCTCTACGATCGCGCGTGCCGCGGCGGCTCACAGCACGCGTGCGTCATGCTCGGCGAGGCCTACGCGGAGGGGCTCGGCACGTCGCGCGATCCGGGGCGCGCCGCCGAGCTGCTGACGTGGGCGTGCGACGAGGCGAACGTCGCGCACGCGTGCGCGGCGTGGGCGGATCTCCTGGACGTCGACGACGAGCAGAGAGGCGAGCTGCTACGCCGCGCGTGCGACGGCGGCTATCGCGTCGCGTGCGACGAGCTCGATCCCGCGGCGGCGCGCATGGGCGGCGAGCCTGCGCTGCGCGCGCTGGCATCGAGCCCGCCCGAGGCGCGCGCGGTGCGCAACGGCTCGCAGGAGCTGCCGGCATCGATCGGGGGCACCGTCGATCTCGCGACGCTCGGCCTGCGGCCTGCGTGCGTGGGCTTCGTCGGATCCGATCCGACGGCGGTGCTCACGGTCCCGCCCGACGCGACCGAGCTGCGCGTGCGCGTGCACGCAGCGGCCGACACCGTGCTCGCGATCCGCGATCCCGAGGGACGCTGGAGCTGCGCCGACGACGGCTCGGGCGGCAACTACGACCCGACGGTCGAGCTCGGCGATCCGGTCGCCGGCGACTACCTCGTGTGGGCCGGCACGATCGAGCGCACCTCGCTGCCGGGCCAGCTCGTGATCGACGCCATCGCGCCGATCGCGGCGCCGCCGGTCACCTACGAGAGCCTTCCCGAGCCCACTGCGGAGACGGTTCCGATCCCCACCCGCCGCGTGCGCTTCTTCCAGCTCGAGATCACGGCGATGCCCGGCCTGCGCGGCCGCGTCCGGCTCGATGGCCAGGAGCTGTGGTCGTGGGACGCCGAGGGCGGCTCGATCACGCTGGCCGATCCGCTGCAGTGCGCGCTGGGCACCGGCACCCACACCTTCGACATCGACGTCGTGCAGCGCGCCGACGACGCGCGCGTCATCTCCGGCGAAGGAGGCCTCGTGCACCTCGCGCTCCGCGGCAGCGATCGCGCGGGCCTCCAGGGCGACGACACGCAGCTCTTCGAGATCGACTGGTCCCCCGAAGAGCCCTCGAGACGCCGCCTCGAATTCTCGCTCAGTCGCCGCCAGGCCGCCCAGCAGATCGCCGCCTGCCGCGAGTGATCGGTGCGGCGCGAGGGAGCCGTCGACGCCGGTCGGCGAGATACGGCGGTCTCGCTCACCCGAATCTGAACATCAGGTAGCGCGCACCACAGTCAGCGCCTCGGCGAGCTCCGCGATCGATACGCGCTGTGTGACATTCGCCTCGAGCACGTCCACGACGAGGACCGTCTCGGCCTCTCGGTCGATCGTGATGTCGAATCCATTGAACGAAAACGAGCGGATCGACGGTTGACTCTCACCCAGTGCCGCCTCGAGCAAACCGCGGATACAGGAATCGCATTCGTCGTCGAGGAAGCGCTGGAGAAGTGTCATGTCAGAGCTCCCAGCGTCGTAGCGGAATCCTTCGAGCGACGCGTGAGCGAGCGCGGCTCGCCGGTCGATCTCGAGGCGCACAGCGGCTCGATCGTCCACCGACATGGTCTGCGCGTCCAGTGCTGGGGGGGGGGTCCGCGAAGCTGCCCGTCTTCGCCGAAGCGAGCGAAGCGCGCCGCCGACGAGTCGTCGACCGGCCGCGTGCGCGTCCGACCCGTCGGCGCCGTGCTGCTCGTACCGCAACTTGATTCGGCGCACATGCCGTTCGCTCGTGCCGCGGACATCTTCGCTGCGCTCTACACAATGTCTGATGCGCGCTCGTGAGCGCCGCGATCCACGGCGCCGATTCGGTCGCTCGCGGATGTCTGCCGATTCGAGAAGTGCGTCAGTCGTAGCGCGCGGCGCGCGACTGGGATGGATGCGAACGAGCCGCCGGCAGACCGAGATTGCATTCCGGACGTGGGGTGGGAAGCGGCCCGGCGCGGGGCGACGGCCGAGCGGCGCGCGGGCCGGGGTCTCTCACGCCGCGAGAGCCGCGCTGACCGGGCGTGAGCCCGTGCTCGTGACGCTGAAGGTACGCAAGGACGTGTGGAGCCTGCGCGCGCGCAGGACGTTCCTTCGCGTGGTGGGGGCGATCGGCGCGGCGGCCGATCGCTTCGGCATGCGCATCACGCACTTCTCGGTGCAGCGGGATCACGGGCATCTCGTGGTGGAGGCGGAGAGCCGGCGTGCGCTGGCGCGCGCGATCAAGGGCCTCTGCGTCCGAATCGCGCGCGCAGTGAACAGCGCGATGGGGCGCACGGGCTCCGTGTTCGCCGACCGCTACCACGAGCGCGTGCTGACGACGCCGCGCCAGGTGAGGCATGCGATCGGCTACGTGATCTGCAACGCGCGCAAGCACGGGCTGGCGCCGCGCTCGCGGCGGTGGGTCGATCCGTGCTCGTCGGCGGCGCTGTTCGACGGATGGTCGCGCGAGATCGACGCGCCGCGCGACGGGATCGCGAGAGTGGTCGCGGCGCCGCGTACGTGGTTGCTCCGGGTCGGATGGAGGCGCGCCGGAGGCGCGATCGATCCCGCGCACCATCCCGGCCGCGCGCCCGGATGATCGCTGGTCGCGTCGAGTCGCGCGACGGCGGCGCTCGTACCCCGGTGGAACATCTGCGTATGGGTCCTGACAGCGGAGCGGCGTCGGCGGCCCCGATCTGCGGAGGATCGCTCGGCGATGCCATCGCCCCTCGCGAGCGGCGACGCTCGACAGTGCGGAGCGGTGCGTGTTAGCAATTCCGTCGATGTCAGAGCGAGTCGCGGCGCCTGACGGGCCGAAGAGCCCCTGGCTCGTGTCGCCGGTCATCGACATGATGCTCGGCGCGGGCGGCATCTACATCATCATCGCGGTGGTGCTGGGCGCCGCGGGACGCGCCGACATCGTCGATCCGTCGATGGCCGCGTGCCTCGCGCTCGCGATCGGCGGGCCGCACTACGGGGCGACGCTGATACGGGCGTACGGCACGCCGCAGGCGCGCGAGCAGTTCAAGAGCATCGGCACGTACGCGACGGCGGCGCTGCTCGTCGCGGTGATCGCTGCGCTGTGGGTGCCGATCATCGGCGCGCTGATCGTGACGCTCTACTTCACGTGGGTCTCCTATCACTACTCCGCGCAGTCGTACGGCGTGACGCGGATGTTCCTCGCGCGGCGCGGCATCGTGATCGACGACCGCATGCGGAGCGCGCTGCAGTGGATGTTCACGACGAGCGCGCTGCTCTGGGTGGTGTCGATCCACACCGAGCTGCCGGGGCGCCTGCCGACGCCGCCGACCGAGCTCTATCCGCTGCTCCGGCTCGGCGCGCCGCTGATGGTCGGCGGGCCGCTGATGATCGCGCTCGGCATCGCGCTGGTGGGCTGCGCCGCGTACGTGACCGCGCGGCTGGTGGCGGCGCGCTCGCTCGAGAAGGCGCTCCCCGCGGTCGTGCTGACGGTCGGACAGATGACGTGGTTCGCGCTGCCGGTCCTCGCGATCCGCACCGGGGCGCTCTCGACGCTCGTGCCGTTCGCGACCGACTCGCGCGCGAGCATCTTCCTCTTCGTCGCGCTCACGCACGCGTCGCAGCACCTCTGGGTCGCGCTCCACCACGCGAAGAAGCAGAACGGCGGGACCGAGGGGACGCACTTCCTCCGCTCGCTCGCCGCCGGGAGCCTGGTGTGGGGCGTTCCCTCGCTGCTCCTCGCGCGCGGGCCGGTCGCGTCCGAGATGGGCGTCGCGATCCTGATCGCGGGCGCGGTCAACGTGCATCACTTCGCGCTCGACGGCGTGGTGTGGAAGCTGCGCGATCCGCGGAACGCGTCGCTCGTGCGCAACACGCGCGCGGTGACGGTGCCGCAGCGCGGCGGGATGCTGGTCGCGGTCGGCGCGGCGGTGCTCGCGACGCAGCTGATCGCGGTGGGGATCGATCGCGAGCTGGGCGCGCTCGGTCCGTACCCGGATCCCGATCGCGTGGCGCTGATCGAGCCGCTCGCGTGGCTGGTGGGACGCGATGGTCCGCGCCTCCGCAGCGCGCGCCTGGCCTCGGAGGTCGCGGCGGGACGCTGCGACGAGG
>JALYRN010000499.1 GCA_030855295.1 Myxococcota bacterium
GAAAGCCGCGAGCGACACTGCGACGACTGCATCCGCGACCGCACCTGAATCCGCGACCGCATCCGCGACCGCACCTGAATCCGCGACCGCATCCGCGACCGCACCTGAATCCGCGACCGCATCCGCAGCGACCGTCGCCGCCGCGCCCTCTCCGGAGGCGCGCGCCAAGGCCGCGAAGCCCGCTCGCGCGCCCGCCTCGCCCAAGCCCGCGCAGCCTCGTCGGGAGCCGGGCATGGGCGCGCTCGGATGGGGCATTCTCCTCGCGGTGCTCACGGTCGCGGGGTTCGTCGCGGTGCGCAGCCTCGGCGGTAGCCCTGACGCCGTCGAGACCGAGATCGCCGCGCCCGTCGCGGCGACCGAGGACGACCCCGAGCCCCCGTCCGAGCGCGCCGAGCCCAGCTCGGACGAGCCGGACGAGGTCACCCCCGAGGAGACCGAGGGCGTCGCGCTCTCGGGCTACGGCGAGGAAGAAGAAGGCGTCGCCCGAACGTTCGGGGTGGATGTCGTCGAAGGACACGGGCTCGTCGTGCTCTCGCCCTCGACCGACGGCTCGCCGGTGCGCGTCCGCCTCGGCGGCGTCGAGCACGTCGTCGGCGCCGAGCCCGTCGCGCTCGCGCTGCCCGAAGGCCCGCACGAGGTCGTGTTCGTCCGCGGCGACGATCTCTCGTTCCGGTTCGTCCACGTGCAGTCCGGCCGCACCCTCCGGGTGCCGCCCCCCTGACGTAAGCGCCCGTTTTCGCTGCGGTTTTCGTAGACTGGCGGAGCCCCTCGCGAGCACCGCACGCGCTCTCTCATTGTTTGACCGTCGCTCGCCGACCGTGGTATCCGCGGGCACTGCACGCGCAGCCAGGGAACGCCGGTGCAGTCGAGCCGGCGAACATGCTCCCAGTCGATCAGGGCCTCCTGTCGATCCGGGGCGCGCGTCGGAGGAGTTTCCATGTCGCGCACGTCGCTGGTCCTTTGCCTTCTCGCGCTCGGGCTCGGAGCCGCCGGGCTGATCGCTTGTGGCTCGAGCTCGGAAGAGACCGGCGGCGAGATCACGGGCGAGGGCGAAGGCGTCGGCGAGACCGGGGCGGCGCCGCGCGGCTCGCAGGGCGAGACACCGGCGGCCGCGCGCGCGCTCCGCATGCAGCAGGACCTGCTCGACATCGCGCACCTCGCCGACATCGAGCACCACGGCCTCTACGTCGACTTCGGCACGCCCGCGCGCATGAAGTACACGATCGGCCATTGGCGCACCGGCTGGGGCTCCGATGGCGCCGACGGCGACGAGACGTTCACGAACGCGACCGACGCGGCGCGCGTGTATTTTCCGATGCGCGAGAGCGCCGCGATCACGATGCGCATCCGCATCAAGGCGATCGGCTCGCGCCGCCTGCAGATCTTCGTCAACAACCGCTCGCTCCCGGAGGGCATCTCGCTCGCGGAGGGCGCGGAGTTCCGCGACTACGACGTCGCGATCCCGGCCGACATGATCCGCGCGGGTGAGAACGCGCTGCTGCTCCGCTTCGGCGGCACCACCCGCGTCGGCGACGAGAACGTCGCTGCTGCCGTCAGCTCGATCCGCTTCGTCCCCGGCACGCCGGCCGAGGGCGAGCGCTTCCTCGCACCCGATCTCGGCGCGCTGGTCGCGCAGACCGACGTCGGCGGCACCGAGCGCCGCGCGCTCGCGGTGCGCGCGCCGACGACGCTCAGCTATCACGTCGAGATCCCGCGCGGCGCGCGGCTGGTCTTCGGGGTCGGCGGCGAGGGCGAGGTCGCAGGGGGGCGCGCGCGCGTCGTCGTGCACCCGGAGGGCGGCGAGGCCACCGAGGTGTACTCGGCCGCGCTGACGAACCGCTGGGACGATCAGTCGATCGATCTCTCGCGCTTCCAGGGCCAGGTCGCGCGCATCGAGCTGATCGGCGAGGCCTCGGCGGCCGCAGGTGCCGAGAGCGGCCGCGTCGCGTGGTCGGTCCCGGCGCTGATGGTGCCCCCGCCGCAGGTCGCGCAGACGCAGCCGGTGCGCAACGTCGTCGTGCTGCTGATCGACACGCTCCGCGCGAGCAAGCTGCGCCCGTACAACCCGCAGTCTCGCGTGCAGACCCCGGTGCTCGATCGCATCGCGTCCGAGGGCACGCTGTTCGAGCGCGCCCAGTCGCAGGAGAACTGGACCAAGCCGAGCGTCGCGTCGGTGCTGACCGGCCTCACCCCGATGACGCACGGCACCAAGACCGACGCCGCGCGCCTCTCGGCCGACGCCGAGATGGTCAGCGAGGTCTTCGACGGCGCGGGCTTCGCGACCGCGATGTTCAGCGCGAACGGCTACGTGTCGGATCGCTTCGGCTTCGATCAGGGCTGGGACCACTACACCAACTACATCCGCGAGAACCGCAGCACCGAGGCCGAGAACGTCTTCACCGAGGCCGGGAACTTCATCGAGCAGCACTCGAGCGAGCGCTTCTTCGTCTACATCCAGACGATCGATCCGCACGTCCCCTACGACCCGCCGGCCGAGTTCCTCTCGATGTACGACTCGCGGACGGACTACGCCGGCCAGGTGCGCAACCGGATGACCGGCGACCTGCTCGAGCGCGCGAAGCGCAACCCGCCGACGGTCACCTTCGATGCCAGCGATCGCCGCCGCCTCGAGGCGCTGCACGACGGCGAGATCAGCTACCACGACGCGCAGCTCGGTCGCTTCCTCGAGCGCCTCTCCGCGCTCGGCCACGCCGAGGACACGCTCGTCGTGATCACCTCGGACCACGGCGAGGAGTTCAACGAGCACGGCAGCTGGGGCCACGGCCACAGCGTCTACCAGGAGCTCCTCGGGGTGCCGCTGATCTTCTGGCGCCCGGGCACGGTGCCGGTGCAGCGCGTGGCGCACACGGTCTCGACGGTGTCGATCTCGCCGACGGTGCTGCAGCTCACGGGCATCGACGGCCTGCGCCGCGCCGAGGGGCGCTCGCTGGTCCCCGATCTGCGCGGCGAGGTGCTGCAGGGGCCGCAGGTCGCGTTCAGCGATTTCTTGGATGATCGCCGGGTGATCCGGGCCGGGCGCTGGAAGCTGATCCTTCGCGGGCACAACCCGACGATGTTCGATCTCGAGAGCGATCCCGGCGAGCAGCGTGAGCTCGACATGAACGATCATCCGATCGCCGGGCGCTACCTGCGCGTGATGATCGGCCAGTACCTGGGCGCGGCGGATCGCGGGAACTGGCTGAGCGCCACCCAGCAGGCGCGCGGCGCGGTCAGCGGCGTGAGCACCGCGCTCGACGCCGAGACCTGCGCGCAGCTGCGCGCGATGGGCTACGTCCCCGACTGCACGGGGGTCGAGGGCGCGGCGACGACGCTCGGCCAGACCGACTGATCGAACATCGGCTCGCCCGCTCCGGCCGCTCCCGTGCGCGCGCGGGGCGCGCTCCCGTCCGCGACCTCCGGGCCGAGCACTCCTGTCGACCGACCGATTGACGCGGGCCGGGTGATCCGTGCGAGATCGGCGCCGGGGAGCGTCGATGCCAACCTTCGTTCGGGCTCGCGGGCTGCTGGTGCTGATCGCGGCGTGCGCCGTGGGGCTCTTGCCGGCGCGCGCGCAGGCGTACCTGATGGACGCCAACGACGCGCGCACGCTCGATCCGGGCGCGCTCGAGATGGAGGTGCAGCCGCTCGGCTACTTCCACGTGCTGACGGAAGACGGCGACGAGCACTCGCTCGTCGCGCCCTCGCTGATGCTCTATCTCGGCATCGATCGCGGCGTCGATCTGATCTTCCTGACGCGCGGGTTCTTCCTCGTCGACGAGGTGCCGGACGCCACGCGCTATCGCACCTGGGAGTCGACGATCGCGCTGCGCGTGCAGCTCGTGCCGGGGCGCTACTCGACCGACGGGATCGACGGGCCGAGCCTGGTGCTGCAGGCGGGCGTGATGCTGCCGAACGTCAGCGGGCAGGGCGAGCATCCCGGCGCGCAGCTCGGCCTGCTGCTCGGGCAGCAGTGGGACGCGGGCACGCTGCACGCGAACGTGTTCGCCACGTACACGACGTGGAACAGCTTCGATCTCTTCGTCGCGGTCGCGATGGAGGGGCCGCCCGACTGGAGCGTGCGCCCGCTGGTCGAGGTCTGGTACGACCACGACACGTTCTACGGCGAGCTGCTCTCGGGGCTGGTCGGGCTCTACGTCGATGCGAACGAGCACCTCACGCTCGAGCTCGGCGGGCGGATCGGCGCGTGGGACGGCTACACCGAGCTGGAGGCGCGCCTGTCGATGTGGTGCTCGCTGCCGAACGTCTGGGGCGGTGCCCCCGAGGCCGACACCGACGAGGACACGCCGGACGGCGCGCGGCCGCAGTGGGATCGCAGCCCGGCGCCCCTGCCGATCCCGCGCTGATCCTGGTGCTAGGCTCCGGCCCCCCATGGCCGCTGCCGTGCTCCCGCCGCCCGCTGATCCGAACACGCTCTACGTGATGGATCTGTCGGGCTACGTCTTCCGCGCGTACCACGCCGTCCCGCCGCTCTCGAACAGCAAGGGCGAGCCGACGCACGCCGTCCACGGCGTCACGGCGATGATGAACAAGCTGATCACGCAGCGACGTCCCGTGTACTTCGCGGTCGCCGTCGACGCGCGCGGCCCCTCGTTCCGCAAGGCGATCTACCCCGACTACAAGGCGACGCGGAAGGAGCGCCCCGCGGACATCGCGCCGCAGGAGGAGCGCGTCAAAGAGATCGCCGCCGCCTATCACATCCCCTGCCTCGCCGAGGAAGGGATGGAGGCCGACGACATCATCGCGACCGTCGTCCGCAAGGCGCGCGAGGCCGGGCTCACGGTCGTCATCGCGAGCGCCGACAAGGACATGCTGCAGCTGATCGGCGACGGCGTCGTGATGCTCGACTCGATGCGCGACCGCGTCTACGGCGAGGACGAGACGATCGAGAAGCTCGGCGTGAAGCCGTCGCAGGTGCGCGACTATCTCTCGCTGACCGGCGACTCCTCGGACAACGTGCCCGGCGTGCCCGGCGTCGGCCCCAAGACCGCGGTCCAGCTGCTCACGCAGTACGAGACGCTCGACGGGGTCTACGCGCACGTGGACCAGGTCGAGAAGAAGTCGATCCGCGAGAAGCTCCAGGCGAACCGCGACAAGGCGTACCTCTCGCAGCAGCTCGTCTCGCTCAAGGAAGACGTCGCGATCGACTTCGATCTCGAGAAGCTCCGCTACGGCGGCGCCGACGTGCCGCGCCTGCGGCAGCTCTTCACCGATCTCGAGCTGCATCGCGCGAAGGAGGAGCTCGAGCGCACGCTCGGCCGCGACGTGCCGCGGGGCACGGTCGAGACCACCGCGCGTCCGGCGCCGAGGGCCGCGATCGCGACCAAGCCCGCGGC
>JALYRN010000500.1 GCA_030855295.1 Myxococcota bacterium
GGGCGCTCGAGCGCGCGCTCGGCGACGTCGTCGTCAGGCGCGGCGGCGGGTGCGCTGGGCTCGTACGAGGAGTCCGAGTCGAGGGTCATCGACTCGGCCTCGGCGCCGGCCTCCCCGTAGCCGCCCGAGCGCGCGTAGCTCGCCGCCGCGGCGCCGCCTCCGCCACCTGCGCCGTATGTCGTCCTCCCACCGCCGCACGCCGCGAGGGCAAGGAGCAGGAGGCAGCAAGCCTCCAGTCGAATCCCTCGTCCGCGCGCTCTCCGCATCGCCGCTCAGACGCACGTGCGAGCCGCGCGATCTATTTTCGTTCCTCGGTGGCGCGCTCGGCACGGGCGCCGCACCTCGACGCCCGACGACGAAGCGCGGATCGCAGCGAATAGCGACGCACGCCCGCGGTTCGATCTCGGTGGACGATCGTCAGCAGCGCGGCGGCTATCGCGCTCCAGCGCGCCCAGCGAGCGGCGCCGCCGAGCTGCGGCAGCAGCAGCAGCTCGACGAGCACTTCGGCGTCACGGCGGCGGATCGCGCCGTGCTGGAACGAGGGCGCGTGCCTCTGCGCCTGCGTGCGCGGTCGGCGCTCCACGCGCTCGGCTGGCTCACGATTCCTCTCGCGGCGTCGACGTTCTTCCTCGCGGCGATCGCGCGCGGGGAGGGATCGTGGACGCTCCTCTGCCCTGCCGCGATGATGGCGTCGATGGCGCTGATGGCGGTGCCGCATGCGCGCGCCGCGATCGATGCGACATGCGAGGTCTCGGAGGGCGCCGCGGAGCAGTACACGTTCGACGACCGGCCCGTGCAGCACTACGTTCGCATCGGCCTGGTGTCTGTGCGGATGTCGCGTGCGCTGGGACCCGGCGTCGACGAGGGCGATCTCGTCCGCGCCTACTACTGCCCGCGCCGGCTCGAGCTCTACGCGCTCGAGCGCCTCGGCGGTCCACCACCGGAGCACCCACGCTCGGACCGCCTGCGCTGGTGGAGCGACTCGCTCATCGACGACTTCCGGCGCGAGCTCCACTGAAAGCCTGTCGCGAGATCGGACGAAACCGCTGAGGAATGCAGGAAATCAGGAGGTTTTCTCCTGCCTTCCTGGCCTTCCTCAGCGGCTTTTCGACAAACTCGATCCGAGCTGACTCGCCGCACGCGGCGTCGGCATTCGCTGCGAGCGGGCGGGGAGCGGGCTGGTACGCTGCGTCATGCAGCGCCGTCGTGAGCTCGAGCCTTCGATCGCGCGCGCCAGGGCGCGGGTCGTCCTGAGCGTGCTGCTCCTCGCTGCCACCGGCTGCTCGTGCGCGGGGCGCTCGAGCGAGGTGCGCTGGCCGGCGTCGGCGGAAGGCGTCGGCATGGGTCGCGCGCTGGCGACCACCGCGCGTGACGAGGGTCGGGGACCTCCGCTCTCGCCGCGAGGTCGGGCGATCCTGCGGGAGGAGCTGCCCCCCGATGCGCCGGGCATCCGCGCGCGCTCGTTCGTGTTCGAGGGCATCTGGGTGGCCGAGCTGGAGCTCGGCGAGGCGCCCGACGGCGCGGAGCTGCCGCTCGTCGCGATCTTCCACGGACGCGGCGATCGCCCGCGGATCCCCGGTGGCCCGTTCGGGCGCGTGCCGACGCCGATGCGCGTGATCATCCCGCGCGGTCCGTTCGAGATCGGCGGCGGCTTCGCGTGGGCGCGCTCCAGCGTGACGCAGGATCGCCACGAAGAGCTGGCCGCCGACCTGGTGGCGATCACCGATCGCCTGGTGCGGCTGATCGAGCACGTGCAGCGCGTCCGGCCGACCGCGGGCTCGCCGGTCGTGACGGGCTTCTCGCAGGGCGCGATGGTCGCGTGGACGCTCGCGGTCCGGTACCCCGATCGGATCGGGCTGGCGATCCCCATGGCGGGCTGGGTGCTCCCGGCCAACCGGCCGCGCTCGCTGCGCGCTCCGCCGACACGCGCGATGCACGGCACCGCCGATCCGATCGTGCGGATCGGTCCGACGCGCGAGTGGGTCCAGCTGCTGCTCGCGGGCGGGAACGACGTCACGTGGATCGAGCTCGAGGGCGTCGAGCACGTCGTCACCCCCGAGATGAACATCCTCTTCGAGGAGTGGCTCGAGGAGGCGATGCGCGAGCGAGCGCCGGATCTAGCGGGGGGGCTCGGCCAGCCGGGCGCCGATCCCGAGCCGATGGCGCCGTACGATCCGCCGGTCGAGATCGACTCGGACGCGGACGCGCTCCCGGCGCCGCTCCCGGAGGAGCTGGAGACGAGCGAAGACGAGCCGCTCGAAGAGGCGAGCGAGGACGAGCCCTTCGAGGAAGAGACGCGCGAAGACGAGCCCTTCGAGGAAGAGACGCGCGAGGACGAGCCCTTCGAGGAGGAGACGCGCGACGACGAGCCCTTCGTCGAGGAGACCCGCGACGACGAGGCGACCGAGGAGGAACCGGCCAGCCCTCCGCAGCCGTGATCAGCGCGCTTCGTGCGCGCCGATGTCGTGGCCGGCGCCCTGCGGCGCGAGCGTGCCGTAGTAGTCCTCGACGCCGGTCGGGAGCCCGAGGAGCGCACCGAGATCGAGGCCGGCGTCGATCAGCGGTGAGCCCGGCTGCAGCCGGTACGCGGCGAGCGTGGAGAGGAGGTCGGCATCGCCGAGCGTGGCGCCGCCGCCGGCGTCGGTCAGCCGAGGATCGGCGGTGATCCCCGTCGCGAGCGCGCCCTGTTGCTCCTGCCCCGTCGCGGCCCGCCAGGCCTCGAGGGTGGCGTAGCTGGTGCCGCGCCAGACGATGCGGAAGTCGTCGCCGCTCGACCAGTACGCATTGCCCTGCACGAGCAGCCCCGTCTGTCCCGACGCGATGTCGGCGAGGCGCACGCCGCCCGTGGTGACGAAGAGGTTGTTGTGCACTCGCACGTCGCGCGTCCCGGTCTGGAACCGCAGCGCGGAGGGCGATCCGCTCGCGCTCGGCGACACGAAGATCGTGTTGCCGTACACGTCGACGTCGCGCACCGGATTGCTCGCGGACTCCGACGCTGCCGTCCAGAAGTGAATGCCGCCGTAGCCGTTCCGACGGCCGTCGTTCTGGCTGATGTTGTAGCGGACGACGTTGTTCGCGAAGGGCCGCGGCGCACCGCCGTACTGCGCGAGGAGGAACCCCGCACCGTCGTTGTCGTGCGAGTAGTTGTATTGCATCACGGAGTTGGTCACTCCGCCGTCGAGATCGAACCCGCCCCCGTCAGCGGAGGAGTCGGTGCGGTTCTCGTATGCCTCGTTGTACTGGATCGTGACGTCGTTCGAGTCCCACGCCCAGATGCCGATCGGACCGCCGACCGCGGTGTTGAGCCGCCCGTTCGCGTAGGCGACCGAGCGCTCGATCACGCCGCCGTCGACGCCGCCGATGACGATGCCGCTGCCGGTGTGGTGGGAGAGCCCGGCGATGCCGGTGTTGTCGTGCACGACGCAGTGGCCGATGTAGACGTCGGCCATCGCATAGCCGGTCGGCGTCTCCGACCACGCGCCGTACACGGTGATGCCGGACACCGCGTTGTCGTGCGCGCGGGCGCGCGTGATGCGGACGTGGCGGAAGCCGCTGTTGCCGTTGTCGGCACCGATCACGATCCCGCTCTTGCCGAAGCCGCTGACGTCGACGTCGTCGATGATCAAGTGCTCGAGCTTCACGTCGCCGGGGAGATCGACGAACGCGACGATCCCGTCCTCGGCGTTCGTCTCACGACCCGAGCCGACGACGTCCAGGCGCGAGAGCTCGATGCCCGCAGTGTTGTAGAGGACGACGCCGCGAGCGTCGCCGGCGCGGAGCGTGGCGCGGCCCTCGCCGAATGCGCTGACGACGATCGGTGCCGCGGGCGTGCCCATGTCCTCGGCGTCGAGCTGGAGAGTGCCGTCGAACGACGCGCCGCCCTCGAGGAGCACGCGATCGCCTGGCTCGAGGTCCGCCTCGTTCACGCGCGCGAGCGTGCGCCACGCGAGCTCGGGCGAGGTCCCGGCGCTCGCGTCGTCGCCGGTGGGACGGACGTAGTACGCCGGACCGAGCGCCTCGGCGTCCGCGCTCGCGTCGGAGGCGATGGCGGCGTCGGGCGTGGATGCGGCGTCGCGCACCGGCTCCGAGGCGTCGGGCCGAGCCGCGTCGACGGCGACGTCGGGCGACGTGCAGCTGCCGAGGAGCAGCGCGAGGATGGCGATCGCAATTCGACGCATGGTGGATCGAGCTCCCGCCGCGGCGCACTGCGGCGCCGTAGATGATCACGACCGAGGATACCCGGCTGTCGGCCGGCGGCGGCATACATCCTCTACAGCGGCGGCGACGAGGGCGTCGGCCGGGACGCGCTCAAAGGCTGTCTAAAAATCGGCTCGCCCGCTCCGGGCGCTTCCGTCCGCACGCGCGGCGCGCGCTCCCGTACGCGCCCTCCGGGGCGAGCACTCCTGTCGACTCAGGACCTGTCCCCGAGTCCGCGCGCCAGCGCCTCGAGCGCTTCGCCGTCGGCGCGCATCGTGATCCACTCGTCGAGGGAGTGCGCGCCGAGCGCACGATAGAAGCCGAGGGCGGGCTCGTTCCAGTCGAGCACCTGCCACTCGAGCCGCGCGCAGCCTCGCTCGACGGCGATCGACGCGACGCGCGAGAGCAGCGCGCGCCCGATGCCGCGCCCGCGTGCCTCCGGCACGACGAAGAGATCTTCGAGGTGCACTCCGGGGCGTCCACGCCACGTGCTCCACGTCGGGAAGAACAGCGCGAGCCCGACCGCGCGCTCGTCGTCCTCGGCGATCAGCGCCTCCATCTCGGGCGGGCTCGCGGAGAGCGCGCGAGCGAAGTCGTGCTCGGTCGCGACGACGTCGTCGGGCGCGCGCTCGTACTCCGCGAGGGCGCGGACCAGCGCCAGCAGCGTCGCGGCGTCGTCCGGCGTGGCGGGGCGGAGCGTCAAGGGCGAGAGAGCTCGTTCGGACATGCGCGCAGCGTCGCAAGGGCCGGCGCTGGTGGCCAGCACGCGCTGCGCGATCGCGATCTCACGAGGCCGGCGCGCTCGCCCGGGCCTGACGAGATCTAGAGATCGTCTCGCTCGATCGCGTCCCAGACGTCGGCGTCGCGCAGGCCGAGCCAGGGGTCGCTCGCCGGGGTCAGGAAGAGCTCGGTGTAGACGCGGGCGTTGAGCGCCTCGGGGTCGCGCATCGCGGGGTCGCGGGCGAGCCACTCGCGCACGACGCGGTGCATCGCGAGCTCGTTGCGCAGTCCATCGCGCGCGGCGTCGAGCGTCAGGCGCATCGCGACCGCGCTCACGCTCGCGGTGCCGAGCTTCAGGCGCAGGAGCGCGACGCTGCGCGGACCGAGCGGCGCCCGATCCTCGGCGCGCAGCGCGTGGTCCCAGC
>JALYRN010000501.1 GCA_030855295.1 Myxococcota bacterium
GCGCAACGGCGGCGCGCCGTCGGCAGCGCGCCGGAGCGCCTCGATCTCGCGCAGCAGTCGCTCGCGATCGAGCGCGACCGCGGTGTCGGAGAGCGTGCGGCGCGTGGTCGCGTCGAGCGCGCCGTGCTCCTCGAACGCGACGGTGCCTCCGCGGAGCGCCGCGCGGAGCGCCTCGACGTAGCCGTTCGCGAGCCGCGGCACGATCAGCAGGGAGAAGAGCGCGGCGCCGGCCGCGACCACCACCGGCACGACGACCGGCATCTGGTACCAGCTGTAGATCAGCGCGAGCACCAGCAGCGCGCCGAGCGCGTCTCCGATGCGCGTCGCGGCGACGTCGACGAGCATCTTCGTCGGCCGCTTCGTCTCGGGGCTGAGCGGTGTGAAGAGCTGCTCGTACGCGGCGCGGTAGAGCGAGTTCGAGATCACGCTCTCGCCCGCGCGCACCGCGACGAGCGCGGGGAAGGGCGAGCCGAAGAGGAGCCCTAGGCCGCCGATCGCCACCGCCAGCGGCAACAGCATGATCGTCCCGGGCAGACCGACGCGGTGCAGCACCGCGCGCCCGAGCACCGACTGCACGACGAACGTCACGATGCTCGCGCCGGTGTAGAACCACGCGAAGAAGCTCACGAGCGAGGCATCGTCCTCGTACACGCGCGAGGCCTGCGCCTTGAATGCGAAGTCGAGGAGCGCCGCCCACACCGCCGCGAGCAGCGACATCGCGCCGAGCGAGCGGAGGTATGGCTTGCGCGCGATCAGCCCGAACGCCGACGGAGCCGCTCCCGCGTCGTCGTTCTGCATCTCGTCGGCCCTGCCGCTCGTGCCGATCCACGTGATCACGCCCGCCGCCACGAGGCTCGCGATCGCCAGCACCAGCAGCATCGCGCGCGCGCCGAAGCGTCCTGCGATGATCTCGACCGAGACGCCGCCGATCACGCCGCCCAGCGTTCCGCCCGCGGCGATCCGCGAGAAGTGACGCTTCGCGCGGTTCGGATCGAAGCGCTCCGACGTCAGCGTCCAGAACCCGCTGATCAACACCGAGCCGAGCGCGGCGACGTGCAGGTAGACGGCGACCGCGGTGCCGTCGCGGAACAGTGGCGCGGCGATCCACTCGATGATGAAGAACGTCGAGTTGGCGACGAGCGCCGCCGGGAGCGTCCTCGCCGGGCCCTGGATCGCCATCGCGCGCGACATCGCGAGCACGGCGAGGAGCGAGAGCACCGCGCCCGATGCCATCACGATCGGCAGTCGCCGGGGATCGAACGCAGTCAGGAACAGCGCGTCGCGCGTGGCCTTGCCCGCGACCTGCTGCGCGACCAACAGGGCGGCCGCGGCGCCTGCCATGATCAGCTCGTGGCGCCGCGCGGCCGCCGTGTCCGAGGTCACCTCAGAAGCCCTCTTGCATGCCGGCCGTCAGGCGCAGGATCGCCGGATCGAGCCCCTCTGCGAAGGTGCTGGTGCCCATGCCGATCTGCAGCGTGAACGACTGATCGGGATCGCCCACCGTCCGCAGGCCGAGCGCGAACGACATGCGCAGCCGCTCGGCGTCGAAGTTGCCGAGCGCGGGGCCGAACGCGTTGCCCGTCGAGACGTTCACGAATCCGTCGACGCTCACCCAGATCGGATATCGATACTCGAGGTCCGCGGCGATGATGCTCTCGCCGATCAACCACCCCTGCCGGAACGCCGTCATGCGACCGCGACCGCCGAGATCGGGTAGCTCGGTGAACGGCACCGGATCGGAGCCGAGCTGCGTCGCGAAGCTGCTGACGACCCAGAGCCCGAAGGTGCGCCCGGCGTCGACCTCCCAGAACGCGCCGACGCCTCCGCCGTAGATCAGCCAGCGCCGGTCGAGCGCGCGCGTCACGTCGAAGCCCTGCTCGAGGTGCGCCTCGACGCGAAGGCCGCTCTCCAGCACGGGCCGCGGCTGCCGCGTGTCGATCGCGCCCTCGATTCGCTGCCAGTACGAGGTGTAGCCGTCGAAGCCCGGCGGTCGCTCGAACCAGCCCTGCGCGAACGCCTCGGAGATCGGCACCTGTCCGTCGCTGCGATCGACGTAGCTCCCGTCGTAGAACTCGTTCGCGCTGACGCCGGTCGAGATGCGCAGGAAGCTGGCGCGCCACGGCCGGAACGCGAACGCGACCGAGCCGTCGATCTGCCGTCGACCGAAACGCGAGACGCGCGACGGGCTCGCGTCTCCTCCGATGCCCAGGAAGAGGCGATCGGGTCGCATCCACGCCTCGACCTGCGCCTCGAAGATCGCATCGCCCCGCTCGTCGAAGAGATAGCGATCGAGCACGCCCGCGCGGAGCCAGTCGAGCCCTCCGAACCCGACCTGGAAGCGCATCCCGTTGCGCCGCGCGAGGACGTTGTCGGTCCACAGGTAGAGCCCGCCGCTCGGCTGGAACCCGAAGTCGACGAAGATCGTCGGCAGCAGTCCCCACTCCGGCTCGGTCTCGGCGAACGGCGGGAACTGCAGCGCGTCCCACTGCTCGCGCTCGCCGGTCGTCAGGATGAATCCGAGCGGCCGGCGGATGACGTAGTCGAGGAACGCGTAGACCGGCCAGAAGATCACGCGGGGGATCCAGAGGAGCGCTTCGCCGGCGGTCATTCCGGGCTCGGGGCGACCGTCGTAGTCGGGGATCTCCCGCGGCGCGATCGTCGGACCATCGCCTTCGAGATCGTCCTCCATCCCCATCTCGCCGGCCCGATCGTCGGCCAGTCGCTGCTCGCCGGCGGTCGACTCGCCCGCTGGTGTCGTCGCCTGCGCCGCGGCCGGCGTCGCTTGCTGCGCGCGCGCGCTCGACGCGATCGCGAGGACGAGCGCGAGCGCCCCGAGCACGGTGGAGAAGTCGCGCCGCACGCTCATTCCGCCGGCGGCTCCGCCTCGTGCGGTCGCTCGAGCCCGACGACGCGCACTCCGCTCTCGCCGAGATCATAGAGGTGCAGTCGCAGCGGCCCCGTCGTCTCGCGACCCTCGGTGCGGGCGACCACGTCGATCATCACGTACGCGGGATCGTCCGCGCTCGCGCCGGACACCCGCGGGACCTCGACGCAGACCCGCGCGCCGATCGCATCGAGCGCGGTGCGCCGCGGCTCGAGCGCCGGCCCGACGAAGCCGCGCGCGAGGTAGCTGCGTCCCTCCACCTCTCGGATCCCCGACGTGATCGCGAGATCCTCGAGGCACACGTGCGAGTGATCGTCGTCGAGCACCGGCGCGGTGAGCGGCGAGAGCCGCGTCAGCCAGCGCTCCAACGCGCGGTCACGACGGCCCGCGAGGATGCGCAGGAGCTCGGTCGAGACGATGGTCTCCGAGAAGCGACCGCGCTCGACGAGCGCGCGCAGGTGCTCGTCGGAGAAGCGCGCGAGCGTGCGTGCCATCCATGCGGCGTCGGCCTCCGTCATGCGCTCGTAGGCCGGGTTCGGATATCCGGGGCGCCACTGATCGGGCTCGTAGCGCTCGAGATCGTAGTAGCCGAGCGTCCTGCCGGCGCGCCCGAATTCTGCGTCGTGCCACGGGCGGTGGAGCAGGCCGAGCGTGACGAAGTCCTCGGCCATGTGCTGCACGTCGAAGTAGCCCGAGTGACCGAAGCGACGCGCCAGCGGATCCCACGTGAAGAGGATCCCGAGCGTGTCGCTGAAGTCGATCATGTAGTGACGCACGTACCCGCGCTCGCCCTCGGTCTCGATCCACGACGCCATCGTGTTCTCTTGTCGAGAGTCGATGTGGCTGAGCCACGACGAGAGCACGTACATGCCGCGCACGTCGCGGCGGTGCTGGTGCGGGATGACGTCGTTGGGATCGGCGGGCCAGATGCCTTCGTACGTCCACGGCGCGATCGGCTCGCCGTCGATGAAGCGCGAGAGGCTGAAGCGCAGCCTGCCGTCCGGCGCGCGCGTCGCGAGCGTGAGGATCTCGTCGACCGCGTCCTGCGTCAGCGGTCCGCGGCGCCCGTCGGTGCGCCGCACCTCGGCCTCGGGATCGAGCTCGAGCTCCTCGGCGCGCACGTACACCACTCGGTTGCACGGCGCGTGATAGCCGGCGGCGTGGAACATCGCAGCCCCGATCGCGTCGGCCGCGGAGGGGCGCTCGGGCTGCAGCTCGCCGTCGGGCTTCATCAGATACATCTGCCCGCTGGGATCGCGGACGAAGAAGCCGGGGTTCGAGCCGTCGGGCTTGCCGCGCGTGATCGTGAACGGGCCACGGACGTCGTCGTCGACGCCGGGGGTCTCGGGATCGACGTCCTCGCACGATCCACGCGCGATCACGTCGGGGTCGATCGGTCCGAGCGAGAGCCGGTTCGTGTACCAGCTCGAGTCGGGCACCTCGTCCATCGAGTTGACGTTGATCGCCTCTCGATCGGTCTCGAACACGAACGCTTCGACCAGGGGCCGGAAGACGCTGTTGTCGACGCCGTCCCAGACGTACGGCGAGTACCACTCGGGCGGCTTCGGTCCGAACGGGCGGCGATCGTGATCGACCCACATCGGCTCGGCGAGCGGGAACCGGCGCAGCCTGCCGCCGCAGCCCTGCAGCATCGTCGCGAGCACGGTCAGCCCCAGGAGCATCGCGCTCGCACGCGCTCTTCTCCGGGATCGTCTCGGCCGGTCCAGGCTCATCGTCGGGCGAATATCGCCCCCGAGTGCCCCCGCGTCGAGGCTCGGCGTCCCGACCTCGGGAACGCGTGAGCAGGGGCCCCCGAGGGACACGCGGGCACATCGAGAATGGTCGATGCGTTCAGCATGCATGCGCTGTGTTCACTTGCATGCATCGCTGCTCATCGATATAGAGCGGCCATGCCCCGCGTGCGAGACGAGCTGTGTCCTCGAGACGAGCGCGCTCCCTCGCGGCCCCCCGATCTCCGCGCGCACGCGCCGCTGCTGCGCGCGCTCGGCGACGAGGCGCGGCTCGACATCGTGGCGCGCCTCGCTTCGAGCGGCGACGCGGTTTGCGTCTGCGATCTGATCCCCGGGCTCGGCCTGGCGCAGCCGACGGTGTCGCATCACCTCAAGGTGCTGCGCGACGCAGGCGTGGTGCGCTCCGAGCGACGCGGCTCGTGGGTCTACTACTCGCTCGAGCTGGCGATCGTCGGGCAGCTCGCCGGCATCATCGCATCGCTCGCGCCGGCGCGCGCGGCACCTCGCGCAGCGGCGACGCTGTCGCGCACCGGATCGGGCACGTGAGCGCCTCGCTCTCTCGCCGCGCGGTGGTCGAGGGCGTCGGCACGGCGCTCTTGCTCGCGACCATCGTCGGCTCGGGGATCATGGCCGAGCGGCTGTCGGGCGGGAACGACGCCGTCGCCTTGCTTGCCAACACGCTCGCCACCGGCGCGATCCTGTTC
>JALYRN010000502.1 GCA_030855295.1 Myxococcota bacterium
GCAGCGCGGCGAGCGACTCGCGTGCGCGATCGTCGGGGTCGAGCGCGGGCATCAGCGCGCCGAGCGCCGCACCGAGCGCGTGGGCGGTCCCGAAGCGCTCGTCGGGATCGCGCGCGAGCGCGCGCATGCAGATCGCGTCGAGCTCGGGCGCGATCGCAGGCCCGGGGAGCGCGACGCCGCTCGGCACCGGAATCGCCGCGCCGAGCACGGCACGGACCACGTCGACGTCGTGCTCGCGCGCGAACAGGCGCGTGCCGCTCAGGAGCTCGTGCAAGACGACGCCACACGCGAACACGTCGGCGCGGCGATCGACGCGATCACCGTGCAGCTGCTCGGGCGCCATGTACGCGAGCTTCCCGTCGGTCATGCCGGGGCGGGCGCCGCGCGCGCTGTTCTCGAACCGCGCGATGCCGAAGTCGAGGAGCTTCACGTCGCCGTCGAAGGTGACGAAGACGTTCTGCGGAGACACGTCGCGATGGACGACGCGCAGCGAGCGACCGTCGTCGCCCCTCAGCTCGTGGGCCGCGTGCAGCCCCGCGCAGAGCTCCCGCGTCACGAACGCGACGAGGGCGGGGGCGAGACGCTCGCGGCGCGCTCGCAGCGCGCGCACCAGCCCCGAGAGGCTCTCCCCGCGGAGGTACTCCATGACGAGGTGGTGCGCGTCGCGATCCTCGCCCAGCTCGTGGACCGCGACGACGTTCGGATGATCGAGCCGCGACATGATGCGCGCCTCGTCGATCAGCGACGCGCGCAGCTCGGGCGCGTCGTTCAGGTGTGGGCGCATGCGCTTCAGGACGACCAGCGGCGCGTCGCTCGCTGGAGCCCTCGCGGTGCCCAGGTAGATCTCCGACATCCCGCCGGCCGCGAGCCGCGCGATCACGCGGTAGGCCCCGATCGTGGTCGAGGCCTCGCGGTCGGTCGTGGACGGCACCACCGGTTAGATAGGAGGAACGGCGCGCGGTCCAAGTCCCCGACCGCGTCTGGTCAGAGGCTGTCCGAGAGTCGGCTCGCCCGCTCCGGGTCCGCCGAGGTCTCCAGGATCCGACGCTCGAGGAAGCGGCGCTCGGGGGCGGTGCGCGCCCACTCCAGCGCCTGGCGATAGGCCACCTCGGCGTCGGCGCGGCGGCCGAGGCGCCGCAGGAGATCGGCGCGCGCGGCGGGGAGCAGGTGATATCCCTCGAGCTCGCCGGAGCACGCGAGCGCGTCGATGCGCGCGAGCGCGAGCTCGGGTCCCACCACGAACGCGTCGGCGACCGCGGCGTTGAGCGCGACCACCGGCGAGGGGGCGATGCGCATCAGCACGCCGTACAGCGCGCGGATCTGCGGCCAGTCGGTGTCCTCGGCGCGCTCCGCCTCTCCATGCAGCGCCGCGATCGCCGCCTGGACGGCGTACGGATGAGGAGGCCGCGTGGCCAGCGCGCGCCGAGCGAGGGCACGGCCCTCGTCGATGCGCGTGCGATCCCAGCGGGCGCGATCCTGATCCTCGAGCAGCACGAGCTCTCCGTCCGCGCCCAAGCGCGCGTTGCGGCGCGCGTCGACGAGGAGCATCAGCGCCAGCAGCGCGATCGGCTCGTCGCGATCCGGCAGGAGCTCCGAGACGATGCGCGCGAGCCGGATCGCCTCCGCGCACAGCTCGTGTCGCACCAGCGCGTCGCCCTCGGTCGCCGCGTAGCCCTCGTTGAACACGAGGTAGAGCGCGGCGAGGACGCCGTCGACTCGCTCGGCGAGGCGCTCCTCGGGCGGGACCTCGTACGGGATGCGTGCGTCGCGGATCTTCGCCTTCGCGCGCACCAGGCGCTGCGCCATCGTCGCCGCGGGGACCAGGAACGCACGGGCGATCTCGTCGGTCGTGAGGCCGAGCAGCGTGCGCAGCGTCAGCGCGACCTGCGCCTCGGGCGCGAGCGCGGGATGGCAGCACGTGAAGACGAGCCGCAGGCGATCGTCCTCGATCGGCTGGCGATCGAGGAGCTCCTCGTCGATCGGCGCGACGTGCGTCTCCGCGATCGCGGAGAGCTCCGCCTGCTTGTCCGCGAAGCGGGCGCGGCGCCGGATGCGATCGATCGCCTTGTGCCGTGCCGAGGCGAGGATCCAGGCGCGCGGCAAGCGCGGTACGCCTTGCTCCGGCCACTGGTCGAGCGCGTCGGCGAAGGCCTCCTGCGCCGCGTCCTCGGCGACGTCGAAGTCGCGCGTGGTGCGGATCAGAGCGGCGACGATGCGGCCCCAGTCCTCACGGTGGACCGCGAGAGCGATCGCGCGGGCGTCGTGCACGGCGCCGCATCGTAGCAGCGCACGCCCTGACGCCCGCGCGCGATCTCGTCAGGTCGGTGCGGCGTCGAAGACCATCACCGGGCGCACCTCGATCGAGCCGCTGCGCGACGCCGGGATGCGCGCGGCGATCGCGCAGGCCTCGTCGATGTCCTTCGCCTCGACGAGGTAGTAGCCACCGAGCTGCTCGCGCGTCTCGGCGAAGGGGCCGTCGGTCAGGAGCGTGCGGCCTTCCTTCACGCGCACCGTCGTCGCGGTGCCGACCGGCTGGAGCGCGTCGCCGGCGCGGTAGTGCCCGCTCTCGCGGATGGCGTTGGTGAACGCGAAGTACTCGCCGAGCATCGCGTTGCGCTCGTCGTCGCTCAGGCTCGAGAACGCGCTCTCGGGCTCGTAGATCAGCAGCATGTATTGCATCGGGTCTTCTCCTCGGATGACGGCGGCGAGCATCGCCGCCTCGCGACGAGAGGTCGAACGAGCACGCCCCCGATCGACGCGCGCCGAGCGCCGCGAGTGAGGTGGCTCACGTCCAGAGGACGGGCTCGCGCTCGAGCTCGACGCCGAACCGCGCCCGCACCGCCGCGCGGACCTCGTCGGCGAGGGCGAGCAGCTCGCTCGTGGTCCCGCCGCCGTGGTGGACGAGCGCGAGCGCGTGCTTCGTCGAGATCCCGACGGCGCCACGGCGCATGCCCTTGGTGATCCCGGCGCGCTCGATCAGCCAGCCCGCCGCGAGCTTCACGCGGCCGTCGGCGTGCGCCCAGCGGGGCATCCCCTCGTGCGCGAGAGAGAGCGCGTCCGCGGTCGAGGCGTCGACGATCGGGTTCGTGAAGAACGAGCCTGCGCTGCGCCGGTTGGCGTCGTCGGGATCGATCACCATCGACTTCGCGCGGCGGAGCGCGAGCACGGTCTCGCGCACGGTGCGCAGATCGCGCGGCGGCCCGGCGAGCGCGCGCTCGAGCTCGGCGTAGCGCACGGTCGGCGCACCGCCGGGGCGCAGCGCGAACGAGACGGAGAGGACGACGAAGCGATCGGGATCGCGCTTGAGCGCGGAGTCGCGGTACGCGAACGCGCAGTCGGCGGGCGTGAGCACGACGAGCTCGCCGGTGCGTCGATCGAGCGCGCGCACCGCCGCGATCGTCTCCGAGACCTCTTGGCCGTACGCGCCGACGTTCTGGATCGGGGTGGCGCCGACCAGCCCCGGGATCCCGCTCAGGCACTCGAGCCCCGCGAGATCGGCCGCGACCGTGCGCGCGACCAGCGCGTCCCACGGCTCACCGGCGGCGGCCGTGACGTTCATCTCGTCGCCGCGCGGCGCCGTCTCGATGCCGCGGCTGCGGATCGCGATCACGAGGCCGGGCCACCCCTCGTCCGGCACGATCAGGTTCGAGCCGCCGCCCAGGAACACCACGCGCAGCTGTTGCTCGCGCGCGCGCTCGAGCAGCGGCAGGATCGCGCGCTCGTCGGTGACCTCGGCGAACCGCTTCGCCGGGCCCCCGAGCTCGAGCGAGGTGTGGGGCGCGAGCGGCACGTCCTCGCGGACGTCGATCACGCGCGGCGCTCGATGCGCTCCATGCCGCCCATGTACGGGCGCAGCGCTTCGGGGACGACGACGCTGCCGTCGGCCTGCTGGTTCTGCTCGAGGATCGCGACGAGCGTGCGGCCGATCGCGAGGCCCGAGCCGTTGAGCGTGTGCGCGAGGATCGGCTTGCCGTTCGCGTCCTCGCGGTAGCGGATCTTCGCGCGCCGCGCCTGGTAGTCGCCGAACCACGAGCAGCTCGAGATCTCGCGGTACGCGTCCTGGCCCGGCAGCCACACCTCGAGGTCGTAGCCCTTGCGCGCGTTGCCCCCGAGATCGCCGGCGCACAGCTCGACGGTGCGGTAGTGCAGGCCGAGCACCTCGAGCACGCGCTCGGCGTGGGTGCGCAGCAGCTCGAGCTGCTCGAGCCCCTGCCCTGCCTCGCAGAAGCGAACGAGCTCGACCTTGTCGAACTGGTGCTGCCGGATGAGGCCGCGCGCGTCCTTGCCGTACGTGCCGGCCTCGGCGCGAAAACACGCGGTGTACGCGCAGTACGAGATCGGCAGCTGACCGGGATCGAAGATCTCGTCGGCGTGGAAGTTCGTGACGGGCACCTCGGCGGTCGGCGCGAGGTAGAGCACGTTCGCCTCGCGCTCCTCGGGCGTGGCGCCGTCGAGCTTCTCGGTGCGCTGCGTGCGGAACATGTCGGCGGCGAATTTCGGCAGCTGGCCGGTGCCGCGCATCGCCGACGTGAGCACCAGCGCGGGCGGCCAGATCTCGGTGTAGCCATGCTCGTTCGAGTGCAGATCCATCATCAGCTGGAGCAGCGCGCGCTCGAGCCGCGCGGCGGCGCCGAGCAGCACCGTGAAGCGCGCTCCGCTGATCTTCGCGGCGCGCTCGAAGTCGAGGATGCCGAGCGCGGTGCCGAGGTCGTGATGATCCTTCACCGCGAACGAGAACGTCGGCTTCTCGCCCCAGACCTTGAGCACGACGTTGCCGCGCTCGTCGGTGCCCTCGGGCGTCGACTCGTGCGGGACGTTGGGGACGCCGAGGAGGATGCCCTCGAGCTCGGCGACCACCTCTTCGCTGCGGGCCTCGAGGTCCTTGACGCGATCGCCGAGGGTGCGCAGCGACTCGCGGCGCTGCGCGAACTCGGGGCTCTTCTTGTCGGCGATCTTCGCCATCGCGGCGCTCGCCTCGTTGCGCTGCGCGCGCAGCGCCTCGACCTCGGTGATCGCCGCGCGTCGCTCGCGCGCGAGCTCGGCGATGCGATCGAGCGGCGCGGTCGCGGCGCTGCCTCGGCGCGCGAGCTGCGCGCGGGCTTCGTCGAGGTTCTCGGTGACCCAGCGGAGATCCAGCATGGCGCGCGAGGCATACCACGCGCCGATGTGACGAGCCTGGGTGGGCGTGCACGCGATCGCGCCGGGTGTAGGATGCGCGGCCCGCCGGCACGGGCGAGCGAGGAGATGCTTTGAGCGGAGCGCGGGACGCAGGCCTCGGACTGAAGAGCGAAGACCTTCGCGCGGCGCTGCGCGACACGCTCGCGGGGCGGCCGGGCG
>JALYRN010000503.1 GCA_030855295.1 Myxococcota bacterium
GAGGATCGCCGCGTCCCAGTCGGCGCGCGCGTCGCCCCCGCGGGAGCCTGCGACCGAGATGCGATCGAGCGCGCAGCCGGTGCTGCGATCGCGATGGCCAGCGTGATCGGCAGCGCGACCCATCGCGCCCGACGGCTCCGCACGTCGTTCATCGCCAGCGCCGTCCCCGCGTGGCGCACAGTGCGAGCATCACGAGCGCTCCCGCGATCGAGAGCGCGCCCGCTCGGCCGCGACCTCGCGCGACGACCGAACATCCGCCTTCGATGCTGTCGCGACCGCCGGCGTCGGCGCCGGGCCTCGCGCCACCGTCGCGCGCCGCCGTGGTCCCCGCGTCGATCCGCGCGCCTGCATCTGCAGCGCCCGGCGCGCCCGCGTCCTCCGCCGCCATCCCCGCGTCGGCCTCGACTCCGGCGTCCGAGCCGCTCGCAGCACAGCCCGGCGTGGCGCAGCGCAGCGCGAGATCGGCGCACTGGTAGTAGTAGGGATCGCCGCGCCCGTACATCACCTGGATCAGCTGCAGCGTGCAGCTCTCGCACTCGACGTCGGGCAGCGTGATCGTCGAGGTGTAGTGACCGCCGCGGCTGTCGGCGATGTCGTCGGCGAGCACCATCACGCCGTCGGGCGTGATCCAGTCGGCGCCCGCCGGCTCCGCGAGATCGTCGTCACCCTCGGCATCGAACGCGATCCGATAGTGGCCGGCGTGATCGACTGTCTCGTCCCACTCGACGGTGATCGTCGCGCCCGGCTCGTAGACCGCGACGCGGTCGGTGCGCGTGCCGCCGAGACGACCGCAGGGCGGATCCTTCTGCTCGGAGGGACCGTAGCGCGGGGTCGGGCTCGTCATCGTGACGTGCGCGCGCGCAGACAGCGGAGCGATCGCGAGCGTCGCGAAGACCAGGGCGAGACGGGCACCACGCATCGCGGCAAGTCTATCCCTCACCCGGCCGTCGCGGAAAGCGAGGCCCTCCACGAGACGTCCCTCAGCCTTCGCGACCGCGCCGCTCGAGCTCCGGGAGCGCGATGAACCCGAGCAGCGCGACGGCGAAGAAGATCGCCCAGAAGACCTCGTCGGACGGCATGCGAAAGACGCTAGCACGCGCCCTTGACACGACGGAGGCCGTCGCTAATCTTCGCCTCCCCACGCGGAAGTGGCGGAATTGGCAGACGCACCAGACTAAGGATCTGGCGGGTAACCCCCGTGGAGGTTCAAGTCCTCTCTTCCGCAATTCGTTCGAGCGCAGTTCGTACGAGATCCTGATCGAGAACCGAGGCCCCGTCCGACGCACGTTGGACGGGGCCTTCGCATTTCTGCGTCGCATTTCTGCGTCGCATGTCTGCGTCGCATTTCTGCGTCGCATGTCTGCGTCGCATGTCTGCGTCGCTCGCTTCTCTACGAATCTTGACCTGTGCCGGTGTCCGTGTGCTGAATCGCCTTCGCGCGGAGGACTCGATGTTCCAGGAAGTGCTCAAAGACGTCGTCGACCGTACCGAGGGCGCCATCGCCAGCGTGGTGATGGGCTACGACGGGATCACAGTCGACTCGTACGTCGATCCCGACGCCGGCGTGCCCTTCGAGGTCGAGACGATCGGGATGGAGTACAGCGTCATCCTCAAGGACATCCGGCGCGCTGCCGAGCTCCTCGAGGCCGGCTCGGCGCGCGAGGTCGCGATCCAGGCGGAGCGCCTCACCACCGTGATCCGGCTGATCAACGACGAGTACTTCGTCGCGCTCGCGATCAAGCCCGGCGGCAACTACGGCAAGGCGCGCTTCCTCCTGCGTACCTGCGTGGGCAAGCTCGCTGCCGATCTGACGGTCTGAGATCTCGCGCGTGCGCGTCCTCGTGCTCCACGGCCCGAGCCTCAACCTGCTCGGCAAGCGCGAGCCCTCGATCTACGGCACCGTCGATCTCGCCTCGCTCGAGGCGTCCCTGCGCACGCTCGCGACCGAGCTCGGCGTGACGATCGAGTGCGCGCAGAGCAACCACGAGGGCGCGCTCATCGACCTGATCCACGACGCCGCGTTCCCGAGCGACCCCGCGAGCGCGCCCTTCGACGCGCTGCTGATCAACCCCGGCGCGTACACCCACACGTCGATCGCGCTGCGCGACGCGATCGCCGCGAGCGGTCTGCCCGCGGCCGAGGTGCACCTCTCGAACGTGCACGCGCGCGAGGGGTTCCGCCGCCGCTCCTGGATCGCCCCCGTCTGCGTCGGACAGATCGCCGGGTTCGGTCCCGAGAGCTACGCGCTTGGCTTGCGGGCGCTCGTAGGCTACTTACGGGCCCGCGTTTCGCCTTCGTAGCGCGACGCGGCGCATCGGCGAAAACCGCGCGTCGAGCTCAGACGCGACAGAGAGAAGCGAACCGGACGACATGGAGATCGACCTCAAGCAGCTCCGCGAGCTGATGCGCTCGCTCAAGCAGTTCGACGTCCACGAGATCGAGATCGAGAAGGACGGCGAGCGCGTCTATCTGCGCCGCGGCCCCGACGGCGCGATGGCGCCGGGCGCCGTGCTCGCCGCTCCAGCGAGCGCGTCGATCCCCCCGCCTTCGCCGAGCCCGGCGGAGGCGAGCGCCGCGTCGATCGCAGCGCCCGCGGCGGCCGACCCGAACGTCGTCACGATCACGTCGCCGTTCGTCGGCACCTTCTATCGGCAGCCCTCGCCGGACGCCGCGGCGTTCGTCGACAACGGCACCGAGATCCGCCCCGGGCAGGTGCTCTGCATCGTCGAGGCGATGAAGCTGATGAACGAGATCGAGTCGGAGATCGCCGGCACGATCGTCGAGGTGGTCGCGGTCAACGGCAAGCCCGTCGAGTACGGCGACGTGCTCTTCAAGGTCCGCAAGTCCGGCTGAGCGAATGCAGATCCGCAAGGTCCTGATCGCGAACCGCGGCGAGATCGCGCTCCGCGTGATCCGCGCGTGCCGCGAGCTCGGCATCGAGACGGTCGCGGTGCACAGCCAGGCCGACGCCGGCGCGCTGCACGTTCGCTTCGCCGACGAAGCGGTCTGCATCGGGCCGGCGAAGTCGGCGCTGAGCTATCTCAACATGCCCGCGATCATCGCGGCCGCCGAGATCAGCGGCGCGGACGCGATCCATCCTGGCTACGGCTTCTTGTCCGAGAACGCCGAGTTCGCCGACATCTGCCGCCAGTGCGGGCTGACGTTCATCGGGCCGAGCCCCGAGGACATGAAGAAGTGGGGCGGCAAGGTGCCGGCGCGCGCGCTCGCGACGCAGCTCGGCATCCCGCTGCTGCCCGGCACGCAGGTGCTCGAAGACGCCGACGAGGCGGTGCGCGAGGCCGCGAAGATCGGGTTCCCCGTCATCCTCAAGGCGAGCGCCGGCGGCGGCGGCCGCGGCATGAAGATCGTGCGCAGCGAGGGCGAGCTGCGCCGCGTGTTCCCGCAGGCGAAGGCGGAGGCGCTCGCCGGCTTCAAGAACGGCGACCTCTACCTCGAGCGCTACGTCGAGGAGCCGCGCCACATCGAGTTCCAGGTGCTCTGCGCGCCCGAGCGCGGCATCCAGATGGTGCTCGGGGAGCGCGAGTGCTCGATCCAGCGCCGGCACCAGAAGCTCGTCGAGGAAGCGCCGAGCGTCGCGATGACCGAGGAGATGCGCGCCGACATGAGCGCGACGATCGCGCGCGCCATGAAGGCGACCGGCTACACGTCGGCGGGGACGCTCGAGTTCCTGCTCGACGAGCGCGGCAACCTCTACTTCATGGAGATGAACACGCGGATCCAGGTCGAGCACCCCGTGACCGAGCTGGTCACCGGCATCGATCTGGTCGCCGAGCAGATCCGGATCGCGGCCGGCGAAGCGCCGAGCTTTCCGTCGCACCCCGTGAAGCCGCGGGGCCACGCCCTCGAGTGCCGCATCAACGCGGAGGATCCCGAGACCTACGCGCCGTGGCCGGGTCTGATCACGGAGTACCACCCGCCGGGCGGCGCCGGCGTGCGCGTCGACGGAGCGATCTTCGGCGGCTGGCGCGTGCCCGCGGACTACGACTCGCTCCTGGTGAAGATCATCACCTACGGGCGCTCGCGCGACGAGTCGATCGCGCGGATGCGGCGCGCGCTCGGCGAGACGATCATCGGCGGCATCCGCACCAACATCCCGCTGCACCAGCGCATCCTGGCGTCGCCCGACTTCGTCGCGGGCCGGCTCTCGACGCGCTTCCTCGAGCGCCTCGCGCCGCCCGTCCGGCCGACCCCCGCGGACGGCGAGACCTCGCCTTCCAGGTAGGGCGGCCGCTCGAGCTCCTCCGCGCGATGCAAATCGCGCGAGTTCGAGGGGAAATGCTCGCTCGTCGGTATTGACCCCGCGAGCTGCGGGCTCGTACACTCGCCGACATTCGGCGGGGCCCCGCGCGCCTTGCTGCAGCGGACGTGAGCGTCGATCGCACCAAGATCCTCGAGGCCGCCCAGAAGCATCTGGCGAAGGGCGCCTACGACAAGGCGATCGTCGAGTTCCAGAAGCTCGTGAAGGCCGATCCGAGCGACGTGCGCACGTGGCTCAAGATCGGTGATCTCCACGCGAAGAAGGGCTCGACGCGCGACGCCGTCGACACCTACGCGCGCGTCGCCGACCAGTACGCGTCGCAGGGGTTCTTCCTGAAGGCCGTCGCGGTCCACAAGCAGATCCTCAAGCTCGATCCGTCGCGCCTCGACGTGCACCTGAAGCTCGCCGAGGCCTACGAGAACCTGCAGCTCGTCAGCGACGCGCTGGCGACCTACGAGCAGGTCGCCGGCGGCTACGCGCGCGCCGGAAACATCGACAAGGCGCTCGAGACGCTCGGCAAGATGGTCGAGCTCGATCCCGAGAGCATCCCCGTCCGCATCAAGTACGCCGAGGCGCTCAGCAAGGCGAACCGCACGAAGGAAGCGGCGGACGCGTTCGAGGCCGGCGGCAAGCTACTCAAGGCGCAGGGGCGCATCGACGACTTCATCAAGGTCGCCGAGCGCCTGCTCTTCCACCGCACCGAGGACGTCGCGATCGCGCGTGAGCTCAGCCAGCTCTACCTCGAGCGACAGGACGCCAAGCGCGCGCTCGCGAAGCTGCAGATCTGCTTCAAGGCGGATCCCAAGGACGTGCCGACGCTCGAGATGCTCGCCGAGGCGTTCCGCCAGCTCGGTCAGCTCCCGAAGACGATCTCGGTCTACCGCGAGGTCGCGCGCATCCATCAGGAAGCGGCGCGCGCCGAGGAGCGCGCGCGCACGCTCAAGCGCATCCTCGAGCTCGATCCCGGCGACGCCGAGGCGCGCCAGGCGCTCGCGTCGTATGCGCAGCCGGTCGCGCCCGCCACTCCGGCGCGCCGCACGCCGCTTCCGCAGAACAT
>JALYRN010000504.1 GCA_030855295.1 Myxococcota bacterium
CGACGCGATCGGCGGGCCGTGCGAGCCGACGTGCTTCGGCCCCGACCGCCTCTGCATCGACGGGCGCTGCGCCGCGATCGAGCGGCGCCGCGACGCGGTCGCGGGCGAGCAGTGCGGTCTGATCGCCGCTCCGGGAGGGATGGTCGACGAGCGCTGCGAGGAGGGCGTGGCGTGCAGCTCGTCGAGCTCGCCGCGCGGACCGGTCTGCGTCGCGACCGCCGCCGAAGGAGACCCGTGTGGGCCCGCAGCGCCGTGTGCCGGTCCGCTCGTGTGCGCCGAGCGCACCGCGACGGGCGGACGGTGTCGCGCGATCACCCGAGCGACCGAGACCGGCGCGGCGTGCGCGGGCCATCCCGACGGCGCGATCACGGCGGTCTGCGATCCACGCGCGGGGCTGGTGTGCACGAGCGACGACGACCGCCCCGGCACCTGCGTGCGCTAGCGAGGCGCCGGCGACACCACCCTGTTCACCGCGCGATGAGGCGCGCGATGCGCAGCGGGCTCCCACGCAGCCCGCTGCCCCGCGAGGTGAGAGCGCGCACGTCGGGCGTCAGCCGCCCACGTACCAGACCACGTATGCGCTCAGCGCGATGTCGCCGCCCCGCGGCTCGCTTTCCGCGCCGAGCGATCCCGCGTACGTCATCTCGTTCTCGCTCCCGAGCGTCACGAGCGACGTGATGTCGTCGCGGCGCGCCTCGACCGGCAGCCCGGGGCACCAGTACGCGCGCGACTGCGCCCAGTTCCCCCACTGCCCCGGCATCACGCCCTCGGAGGCGCGCGCCGCACAGCCGCGATCGCTGCCGATGCGATCGCCCTCGTGCGCGATCACCGGGAGCGCCGTCCCGTTCAGCGCGAACGCGTGCCGGTGATCGCACCACTCGGCGCAGTTGTCGCCCGACGTCTGGCCGTGGCCGCTGAGGATCGTGACGAGCTCGACGCGCGTCGCGTCCGCCGGCGGCGTGAAGCGCATCGGCTCGCGCGTGTTGTACGTCGCGTCGAACGCGCCGCCACGGAACGCGAGCTCCGCGCCGATCGCGCGCGGCTCTCCGGTGCGCGTCCGGAAGCGCAGCCGAACCTGGGCGTTCCACTCCGTCGCGCGCTCCCATTCGGGACCGAGCTCGACGAAGAACGAGCGCGCTCCGCCGTCGCGCAGCAGGCCGAGGAACGGCGTCGCGTCGATCAGGTAGTGCTGCCGCCCGCGGCGCCAGTACGGCGTGATCCATCGCGCGATCTCGCGCCGCTCGGCGCACGCCGCGCCGTCGGCGCAGAGCTGCACGTCCGCGATCCGATCCCACTCCGAGCAGCCGAACGGATTGCCGTGCTCGCAGTCGATCACGATGTCGACCTCGAGCGTGTCGAACGCGGCCATCGCGGCCGCGTCGGGGAGCTCGACCTCGCGCGTGAAGACGCGCCCGGTGGTGCGCTCGTCGAGGAGCGTCACGATCGTCGCCTCCTCGCCCGCGAGCCGCGCCTCGAGCGCCGCGCGGTAGTCGTAGAAATGCCCGAGGAACGCGGCCATCCCGAGCATGGGCGGCTGTCCCACCGCGGGGCTGAGGTTCCCGCCGGGATCGAACGCCTGCGCGCGATCGATCCCGAACACCACCGGCAGCGGCGCGCCCGCGCGGCCCCGCTCTCCGAGATCGACCGCCGCCTCCGGCGTCGCGGCCCACGCGAGATAGTCGCGCAGGTGCGCGCCGACGCTCCCCTCGATCGCCGTCGCACGGTCGGTCACGAAGTGGAAGCGGCCGCGCCAGAAGTCGGCCGCCGCGGCATCGCCCTCGAGGAAGAACGCGAAGCCCTCCTCGAGGCCCGCGGCGAGCTCGCTCATCAGTGCCCGACGCGCGCCCTCGTCGGCGTCGTCCGACAGGAAGAAGTACTGCGCGTTGCGCGGCCCCTCCTGGAAGAGCAGGTCCGGCGTCGAGCGAATCAGCTCATCGGTGGAGCCCGGGAAGTGCGTGAAGAAGACGTAGCTCTCGCAGCCGCTCCATTCTTCCGAGAGCGTCCACGCGCCCCCCGTCGTCTGCACCGTGAAGTCGCCCGCGACGTCTCCGAAGCCGGTCCCGACATCGCTCGTCCGCATCGGAGCGCGCGCCAGCCCGAGCTCGTCGCAGATGTCCGGCGGCCGCGGTCCCGCGTCGGGGCCCGCATCGACCGGGGGCCCCGAGTCACGACCGTCGGGATCGCTCGGCGGCGCGTCGCACCCGATCAGCGAGACGATCGCGAGCGCCATAACAGTTGTGCGAGCAAGCATCGCCCGACGCTACACGAGAGCCCGCGCGCCGCGCCAGCACGCCCGCCGGAGGATCTACTCTTCGATGCGGATCGAGCGCGTCGGGCAGTGCTCTGCGGCGGCGCGCACCTTCGCATGCAGCTCGGCCGACGGACGGGCGACCTTGAGCATCACCTTGCCGTCGTTCGGGCTGATCGCGAACACCTCGGGCGCCTCGCCGACGCACACTGCGTGGCCCTGACAGAGATCGCGATCGATCCGAACGCGAAGCGACGGCGACGTCGCCTCCGGCGCGGTGTGCTGCGGCGCATGCGCATGCGCCGGGCAGCCCGCCGCCTTCGCCGCCGCCGCGACCTCCGCCGGGATCGCGGCACCGTTCACGTGCCCGCCGTTCGCGCCGTTCACCTCGGCGCCGTTCGTGCCGGCGACCGCCGCGGCGTCCTTCGACATCGCGGCGAGCTCGGAGCCCATCGCCATCGTCACGCTCGGCTGCGCGCGCCGCCGGTAGCGCACGCGGCACGGCTCCTTCGGACCGATCACGAGCCCCTGGAAGTTCGCCTCGATCGCGTCGCCGCACAGACCGAAGTCGAACTGCCCGAGCAGCAGCGCGAGGATCGCCTTGATCTGCAGGATCGCGAACGCGTTCCCCAAGCACTTGTGCCGCCCGCCGCCGAACGCGATGTACGCGAAGTCGCGCTTGTCTTCCTCGCGGCCCGCGAGGTAGCGGTCCGGATCGAACGTGTCCGGATCCTTGAACACCTCGGGGATCCGGTGCGCCACCGTCGGCGACAGCACGATCCACGCGCCCTTCGGCACGAAGTAATTCTTGTACGTGAAGTCCTTCTGGGCGACGCGCACCAGCATGAAGAGCGGCGGGTGCATCCGCAGCGCTTCCTTCACGACCGCCTCGGTGAACGTCAGCTCGCGCAGCGCCGCGTGGCTCACCGGCCGCCCGTCGCCGAACACGCGATCGATCTCCGCGACGCAGCGCTGCAGCTGCAGCGGGTTCTGCAGCAGCTCGAGCAGCGACCACGCGGTCGTGACCGAGCTCGTGTGGTGCCCCGCGAACATCCCCGCGAGCAGCAGCCCCGTGATCTCGTCCTCGGTCAGATCGCGGCCGTCGGAGTACTTCGACTCCATCAGCGTCTGGAGGAAGTCCTCGCCCTTGCGCTCGCCGGCCCGCCGCCCGCGGATCACGCCGGTGATCATCTCGACCATCCGCACGCGCGCCTTGTCGCGCCGGCGGAACGAGGGCACCGGCAGGTGCGCGTTGATGTACGCGAGCGGCGTCACGCCGGCCTCGAGGTCGTGATAGACGCGCGCGAACTCCTCGCTCATCCCCTCGCGGAATTCCTGACCGAGCAGGCAGCGGCTCGACGTGAAGTTCGTCAGCACCCGGCAGAACTCGACGAAGTCGACGACGCCGCTCTCGCCCCAGCTGCTCGTGCTCTCCGCCGTCTCGTGCACCACGGCCTCGCCGTAGGTGCGCATCCGCCGATCCTTGAGCGCGGGCAGCAGCATCTTGAGCTGCTCCGCCATCTTCTCCGGCGACGCGTCGTAGACGACGTCCTTGCCGAAGACCGGCGTCATGATCTTGTACGCCTCGGTCGGGCTCAGCTGCGCGTCGGGCGCCCGGAACACCGCCTCGTGCGCCTCCGGCCCGAACATCGCGACCATCTCGCGGCCCATCACCGAGAACGCCGCGACCTCGCCGAGCTCCCGGTTCGCGCGGAACAGCAGATCCATCGTCGCGCGGACGAACTCGATCGAGTGGCCGACCAGCGGCAGCCCGCCCGAGAGGCGCGGCGGCGGCACGAGGCCGGACGGGATCTCGGCGGCTCGCTTCGAGGTCAGCGCGGCGATGCTGCGTAGCTCCATGACTGCTTTTCCGATCTGAGAGGTCGCGATCAAGCGGGCGTCGCGGTGGCGCGACGCATCGGCGCCTCGCCCTCGTAGAGTCGCGCGTATCTCGCGCGCAGCGCGTCGTCGTCGCCGACGCAGCGGACGCACTCCGCGACGATCGACTCGACCTCTTCGCGAGAGATCTTCACCGGCGCGCCCGCCACGAACATCGCGTCGTTGCCGCGCCCCACCACCAGCGTGCGCGCCGCCATCCACAGCGGCAGCAGGCAGAAGAGCCGGATGCCCGGCTGCGACGTGGGGATCGCGAGCGCGTACCGCAGCGCGCCGTCGAGGTGCCCGCGCGCGACGTCGAAGAGCGGCGCGACCGCGGCGTGGGCCCGCGCGCGCACGCTCTCGTCGCAGAGCTCGGGGATCCCGAGCCCCTGACGCGCCACCGCGGTGCGCGGGATGAAGCTCCACGCGCGCTCGCGATCGTCGGTGACGTCCTTGAGGATGTTCACCATCTGCAGCCCGGACGCGAAGCTCTCGGCGTCCTCGCGAAGGCGCAGGCCGAGCTCGCTCTCCTTGGCCTCGCCGAGCTCTTCGAGGAACAGGTCGGTGAGCAGGTGACCGACGGTGCCCGCGACGTAGTAGCAGTACCGCTCGAGATCGGCGGTCGTGTGCAGCGCGATGAACCCGTCCTCGCCCTTGCGACGCTTGGAGTAGAGGCTCATCCCGCGCGCCATCTCGCTGACCCACTCGATGCACGCGGCCTGGGTGCGCGCGCTCTGCGCGTGGAAGACGCGCATCACCATGCGCGTGCGGCGCGCCAGCGAGAGCTCGGGATCGTCCCCCTCGATCGCCTCGAACTCACGCTCGAAGGGCGCCGCATCGACGCCCTTCTCGAGCACGTCGAGGAACATCGGGAAGAGCCGATCGCGGCTCTCGGTCTCGACCGACGGATGATCCTCGACCGTGTCGGCGATCCGGCACAGCAGGTACCCGAGCGTCACCGCGACCTCGAGGTTGCCGGGCAGCATCGCGATCGGCTTGCTGAACGTGCGCGACACCTCGGCGAGCGCCTGCTTGCAGAACGCCCAGTCCTCCTCGGAGACCGACGCGATCGGCGCCGCCGTCGCGCCGCCCGCCGCGCTGCCCGAGGCGTTCTTCGCGCGCGTGCGCGCCAGCAGCGGTCGCTCCGCGCGGCGAGCCTCGTACGCAGAGAGCGCCTCGACCATCGCCGCGACGTCCTGCCAAGGCC
>JALYRN010000505.1 GCA_030855295.1 Myxococcota bacterium
GGCGGGCAGCATGTCGATCGAGCGCCGGATCCAGGCCGGCCCCTCGAGCAGCATGAAGAGCGTCATGAACGTGATCGTCACGACCGCGGCGACGAAGGTCACGACGCTGCGGGTGACGTCGAGCGCGGCGCTCGCGCCGCCCGCCAGCGAGGCCGCGCCGGCTGCGCGCCCGCGAGCTGCTCGGCGAGCCACGCAGTGCCGAGCCGGTTGTCGACCGTGCCGTGCACGTGCATGTGCGGATCGACGATCACCATCTTCGGCGCGCTCGCGCAGCGCAGCGCGAACGTCTCGCGCTGCTTGCTGATCGGGAGGCAGTGCTCCTCCGTGCCGGCGGCGGTGACGACGTGCACCGGCAGGTCGAACGTGAAGAGGTGATGGGAGTCGTTGGGCTTGGCCTGGGTCTGCGCGATCGTGAGCTTGAGGACGCCAGCTTCGTGCTCGCCGGAGATCTCGAGCGCGGGATGGCCGCTCTTCATCACCCACTGATCGAAGAACGCCTCGAGCGAGCGCCCGGTCGCGTCCTCCATCGCGCGCATGAGGTCGCGCGTCTCCGCGCCGCGCCCGCGCATGCGCTCGAGGTACTGCCGGATGCCCTCCCAGAACGGACCGTCGCCGAGGTGCATCCGCAGCGCGTGGAGCGTGAGCCCGCCCTTCTGGTAGAGGTGCCGGTCGAACACGTCGATCGGCGCGGACCACACGTTCGTGACGATCGCGCGGCGGTAGCGATCGCGCTCCTCGTCGAGGTAGACGTCGAGGTCCTGCTCGAGCCCGTGGTGGTAGGCGTCGACGCCCTCGGCGTGCTCGCGCCAGACGTGCTCGAGGTAGGTCGCGAAGCCCTCGTTGAGCCACGCGTGGCTCCAGTCGCGACAGGTGACGAGATCGCCGAACCACTGGTGCGCGAGCTCGTGCGCGACCAGCGAGTCCATGTCGACGTCGAGCGCGGCGCGCTCGTCGAGGAGCACGCGATCGAAGAGCGTCGTCGCGCTGGTGTTCTCCATGCCGCCGAAGATGAAGTCGCTCACGACGACCTGCGCGTACTTCGCCCACGGGAACGGGGTGCCGAGCTTGTCGGCGAAGAGCTGGATCATCTGGGGGGTGCGGCCGAGCGAGCGCTCGACGTGCTCGCCCTCGCCCTTCGGCACGTAGTAGTCGACCGGCAGCGTCCCCTCGCCGGCGTTCGCGCCGGACGGGACCTGCAGGTGCGTCTCCTCGAACGCGCCGCACGCGAGCGTGACCAGGTACGACGGATGCGGCTCGCTCTGCCGCCAGTGGAAGGTCTCGCGCTCGTCGCTCGCGGCGCGCGAGATCAGCTCCCCGTTCGAGAGCGCGAAGAAGCCCTTCGGCACCGTCGCGATCATCTCCGTGCGCATGCGCTGGTTCGGATGATCGGCGCACGGGAACCAGTGGCGGTTGTCCTGATCCTGGCCTTGCGACCACACCTCGGTCGGGCGGGCGTCGGGATCGGGACGCGAGCGCAGCGGCCGGCGCGTCACGAAGTAGAGGCCGCGCCGCGGCGTGCAGCGGTACTTCACGCGGATGGTGGCGGTCGCAGCGCCTGCGCGCGTCGGGCCCGGGAGCCCGAGGGCGTCGGCGTCGATGCGGATCTCGTGATCGTCGTAGCGATGGCGCAGCGGCTCCCACGTCTCGCCGCCGCGCGCGATCTCGACGCTCGAGATCGCGAAGTCGACCGCGTCGAGCGCGAGCTCCTTCGCGCTCGTGTCGATCCGGCGCACGACGATGTCGCACACGCCGTCGACGCTGCGCGCGTCGAGGTCGAGCGCGACGCGGATCACCAGCGACTCGATCGCGAAGGGGCGCGCGCGCCCCCAGTGCGGCGCATCCCCTGGCAGCGCGAAGGTGCGCCCGGCGTCGATGGCTCCACCCGACTCGCTCCCGAGGTGGCGATCGGCGCTCGCGAGCAGCGCCTCCATGCCGTGGCACGCGCAGAAGAAATGCGACATCGCGCTTGCCTTTAGCGCGTGCCGCGCGCGCGCGGCAAGAGGGTCGACGCACACGCGATCGAGGCCACGCGCGTCTTGACGCACCACGCCATCGCCGACGACAATCGGCGCCCCGCCCAAGATGCAGAGCCCGCCCCCGAGCGCGCCGGACTCGTCGTCCGGCCCGCCTTGCCCGCACTGCGGCGACCCGCATCCGTCGACGTACACCCACTGCCCGAACACGGGCAAGGCGCTGACGACCGGCCGCGCGCTGATCGGTCGCGTGATCGCCGGCCGTTACCGGGTGATCGGGCTCCTCGGCGAGGGCGGCATGGGCGCGGTGTACGTCGCCGAGCACACGCTGATCGGACGGAAGGTCGCGATCAAGCGGCTGCATCCCGAGCTCGCGAGCGACGAGAAGGCCGTGCAACGGTTCCAGCGCGAGGCGCGCGCGGCGGCCTCGACCGGGCACGAGCACATCGTCGAGATCCTCGACCTCGGCTACGCCGAGGACGGCGCGCCCTACCTGGTGATGGAGTACCTGCGCGGGCAGTCGCTCGCGGCGCTGCTGCGCAAGGAGAATCGCCTGCCGGCCGCGCGCGCCTGCGACCTGGTCGGGCAGTCGCTCGCTGCGCTCGGCGCGGTGCATCGCCATCAGATCGTCCACCGCGATCTCAAGCCCGACAACGTGTTCCTGACGCGTCGCGCGGGCGCGGTGGACTGGGTGAAGATCCTCGACTTCGGCATCTCGAAGATGAAGCGCGAAGAGGGCGAGGCGTTCGATCTCACGCGCACCGGCGTGATGCTCGGCACTCCGTTCTACATGAGCCCGGAGCAGGCGCGCGGGATGAAGACGCTCGATCACCGCGTCGATCTCTATGCGACCGGGATGATCCTCTACGAGTGCCTCACGGGCCGCGTTCCCTTCGAGGGTGACAACTACCACCAGCTGCTGCAGGCGATCCTGCGCACGCCGCCGCCGCCGCCGAGCTCGATCGCCCCCGACATCGATCCCGCGCTCGAGGCGGTGATCATGAAGTCGATCGCGAAGGACCCGGCGGATCGGTACCAGAGCGCTGCCGAGATGCTCGCGGCGCTGATCCCGTTCGGGGCGCACGAGCCGCTTCCGAGCGAGGCGATCGAGAGCGCCGAGGGGCCGGCGATGTCGCTGGCGACGGCGATGCAGGCGACCACGCCGATCTCGCCCGAGGGCCAGGCCGATCGACTCGATCAGATCCGCCGCGGCTCGGGCACCGAGAAGCTCCCCGAGCGAGGTCGGCCCGCCACCGCGCCCGATCCGGGCAGCGCGCATCGCTCGCCGCCGCAGCCCCGGCCTTCGCTGGACGCCGATCGCGCACGATCGCTGCCGAGCCCTCCGCCCAGTGCGCGTCTGTCCGCCGCGTCCGCGCCGACCGCGCCCTCGACGTCGGCACTGGGAACGGGCCGGCCCGCCGACGCGTCGAACACGCCCACGCCGAGCGGCGGGGCGCGCTACTTCTTCGCCGCTTCGGACGACTGGGACGAGGCGCGCGCGCGAGCGATCGTCGAGGCGCCTGCGCGCTCGACGCCCTCGTTCCGCGATCCGGCGTCGGGGATGCGCGACGCGCTCCCCGCGCGCGAGCCGTCGGGTTCGTTCGGCACGCGCGAGCCCTCGGGCTCGTTCGCGACGCGCGGGCCTTCGGGCTCGTTCGGGACTCGCGAGCCGTCGGCATCGTTCGGGACGCGCGAGCCGTCGCTCTCGATGCGCGACGCCGGGTCGTCGCGCGACGGAGGGCGGCTCTCGACGCCGTTCGACGCGAACGTGTCCGCGGTCCGCGAGCAGCACGCATCGTTCGCAGGACAGTCGCCCGCGCCGACCGATCCGTGGTCGGTCGTGACCCCGGCCCGCAGCGCCGTCGGCATGAGCGCGACCGGCGAGGTCGAGCTCAAGGGCTCGCTCGTCATCGCGGCGCTCGAGCACCTCGAGACGGCGCACGGCAGTGAAGGGTTCGCGCAGATCCAGGAGCACCTCGATCCCGAGTCGCGCGCGCGGATCGCGACCGTGATCCTGCCGATGGCGTGGCTGCCGATGAGCCTCTACGAGCAGCTGCTCCGGGGCGCCGAGCGCGTTGCCGGCGGAGGCGAGGGCTCGACGGCGTCGAGCGTCGGGCGGGCGACCGCGGATCGCGAGCTGCCGACGACGCACCGCCTCTTCATGCAGACCGCCAGCCCGTCGGCGGCGGCCGAGCGCATCCCGCAGCTCTATCGCCTCTATCACTCCCGCGGCGAGGCGAAGGTGCTGCCGACGCCGGGCGGCGGCGTGCGCGTCGAGATCGACTGCGGCGCGCCCGAGTCGCTCCCGTACGCGTGGGCGATCTCGGGGTTCTGGCAGCGGATGCTCGAGCTCACGGGCGCGCGTGAGGTGCGCTCGTCGGTCGTCAGCTGCCGCGGTCGAGGCGACGACCGCACCGCGATCGCGCTGCGCTGGCGGTGACCGACGGGAGTGCTCGGACCCTCCGAGGCGAGCACTCCTGTAGTCGATCGGCTCGCCCGCTCCGGGCGCTTCCGTCCGCGCCCTCCGGGGCGAGCACTCCTGTTGGCTCAGCCTTCTTCTTCTTCTTCGGCGAAGCGGAAGAGCGCGGTGATCTGGATCGCGTGCGCGCAGCTCTCGCAGAGCGGCGGCTCCTCACGGAGAACGCGGTCGCCGCGCGGGAACAGCAGCAGGCCGCGGGCGGCAGGCTCGCCCTCGATGGGCGCGCGGCAGGCGTCGCAGCACGTCACGGGGCGGCGGATCGGGAGGCGGTGACGCGCGGCGGGACGGGGCCTCAGCATGACGGCGCCGAGGATAACGCTGCCCGTCGCGCGTTGCATCACCGAACTGGAGCACCGCGCGGTGGGAGGCGCCCGCGTAGGCGGTCGGGATGCGTCCCGATGGCGATCCGCCTCGATCTGCGGGCATGATGCCGCGATGACCCGAATGCTTTCGCTCACGGTCCTGACGGTCCTCGCGTTCTCTTCGACTGCCGCAGCGCAGGAGATGGGACAGGGCAGCGCACACATCACCACCCGCTCCGACGTGCGCATGTCGCTCGAGAGCGTGCCGGGGACGAGCGCGACGCGTCTGCAGATGCTGGGGCGCGCGGTCGGCGCGGGGATGGGCGCGATCCGTGAGTGCTACGGCACGGTGGTCGAGCAGCGGCCGACGGTCACGGGCACGCTCCGGATGCGCGTCGCGCTCGCGGAGCGCGGCGCGCCGGAGATCGAGGTCGTGCAGGACGGCCCCTCGGATCGCGAGCTCCTGCGGTGCATCAGCGGCGTGATCACCCGTCAGCCGATGGCGGACGTCAGCCGTCCGGCAGGCGCGATCGTCGTGCTCGAATTCCAGAACACGGCGGCGGCGGGCGCCGCCGAGAC
>JALYRN010000036.1 GCA_030855295.1 Myxococcota bacterium
GCGTCGAAGCGGGTGCGCCCGATCACGTCTCCGCTCCGCGCATCGACGAGATCGAGCAGGTCGCCGCTCTCCGCGCGCACCGAGACGATCAGCCCTCGATCGCTCGTCCGCAGCTGCACGCGCACGTCCCCGCGCGCGCCGCCGATCTCGGTGCGCCAGCGCCGCTCGCCGCCCTCGCGCTGCGCCTCGAGCACGTATCCGTCTCGCGTCGGCGTGGCCACGTATCCGTCGGGCTCCGCGTCGTCGTCGGCGGGCTCGCCGGCAGCCCGCGACGGCCCGGGCGGTGCGCTGATCGCGAAGCGATACGCGATCGGCTCGCCCTCGATCGCCGGCGGGTCGGGCGGCAGCGCGGGCTCCGCGAGCTCGGTCGTCGAGATCGCGCTCGACTCCTCGCCGTCGCGGATCTCGGTCGTCGTCGCGCGATCGCCGTCGCACGCCGCGAACACGAGCGCGAGCGCTGCCGCGCACACCATGGTCGCGATCGCCGGCATCAGCTCGCGATGCGCTCGACGTTCGCGACCGCCGGACAGTGGCGGTCGAGGAACTCGAAGGTGTGGCCCCAGCACGCGCGCGCGCTCTCGCGGAAGATCATCGCGTGGAACGCGTGGATCTCGCCGGGATAGAAGCGCGTGACGGCCTCGGTGCCGAGCTGCTCGAGCGCGCGCGCGAGACGGCGCGTGTCGTCGAGCAGCGGATCCTTGGTGCCGACCGGCAAGAAGAACGGCGGCAGCGCGCGCACCGGTTGCTCGCCGCGCTCGAGGAAGCACACCGGATCCGCGAGATCGAGCGCGCGCGCGTCGTGCCCGGTGTCCGCCGCGTCGGGACGACCGAGGTACGCGTCCGAGACTTCCTCGAGGCGATCCATGACGTACTTCGGGATCCGCCCCGGTCGCCGCCGCGCGAAGCGCTGCACGTCGCTCACCTGGAAGATCCCGCACGCCGGGATCACTGCGCGCGGCCGCACGCCCAGCTCGAAGACGCGCTTCGCGAACGGCTCGTCGCGCTCGTAACAGCACGCGAGCGCGAGCGACGTGACGAGGTTGGCCCCCGCCGACTCGCCCGCGAAGACGATGCGCTCGGGATCGCCGCCCCAGCGCGCCGCGTTCTCCTTCACCCACCGCAGCGCCTCGCAGGTGTCCTCGAGCGCCGCCGGAAAGCGATGCAGCGGCGCGAGCCGGTAGCTGATGTTGAACACGAGGTAGCCGCGCCGCGCGAACGCGAGCCCCATCAGCCAGTGCGTGTCCTTGGAGAGGATGCGGAAGCCGCCGCCGTGCACGTACAGCACGATCGGGACAGGCCCGTCGGCGTGGCGCGGGCGGTACACGTCGAGCCGGTGCTCGGGCAGCTCGCTGGTCGAGTACGCGACCTCGCGCTCGACGATCACATTGTGACGATCGGGGTTCGCCATCGGGTGCAGCAGCCCGACGCGCGCCAGCCCCCGGAAGAATCCGTCGACCACCACCGCGCCTGCCCGACGTCGTAGCCCCGCGACCAGCGAGCTCTTCATGCGCCCGGAGTGTTCGACGATCCGGATCGCTCGTCGATCCGGATCCGACGACACGTGGTCGGGAGCGTGTCCAAAAACCTCGGCTGCCGAAAGAAATTGCAAGGGGGCGTAGGGGCCCCGCGCAGCGCGAGCGCAGCGAGGCGGAGTCGGGAGGGGGCCCCGATCCGGCTTTGCCGGGCGGGGGGAGGGGCTGCATCAGCCCCTCCGAGAGCTCAGCGGCTGTCTAAAAATCGGCTCGCCCGCTGCGGGCGCTTCCGTCCGCGCGCGCGACGCGCGCTCCCGTACGACGCGCCCTCCGGGGCGAGCACTCCTGTGGACTCAGCAGTCGCACGGGATCGCCACCGGCACGGTCGTCGCGGACATGCACTGGCCGCCGGGGTTGCAGTCCCCGCGCGAATACGTGCACTCCTGGATGCCGCGCTCACCCGCGCGGCACGATGCCGATCCGACCTCGTGACACGCGGTGCACGAGCTCGGGCCGCTCGCGACGCAGAGCGCCCCCGAGCCGCCCGACGTGCAGCCCTCCGACTCGACGGACGACGCCGGCGTCCCGCACGATCCGCCGTCGCAGCGCGGCGCATCGCAGGTGCGATACCGCCGGCCGCTCCCCGAGCAGCTCGAGCCGCTGAAGCACGCGCTCCACGCCCCGCACGAGCGCGCGCCGCACGATCTGCCGTCGGTGTCGCGCGTGCAGCTCCGCGTCTCGTCCGCCGTCATCGTGACGCACGCCTCGCTCGCGCAGGTCGGCGTGCGCACGACGCGGCTCTGCGTGCCGCGCTCGCCGCACGTTCCCGCGAAGCCGCCGCACGAGCTCCAGCCTTCGCGCATCACGGGACCGCACTCGATCCCGTCGGTGCTGCGCGCGCAGCCGCTGGCGTCGGTCTCGAGGATGCTCGCCGTCCCGCAGCTGCCGCTCGTGCACACCGGCATCGTCACGGTGCGCGAGCGCGTGCCCGCCTCGCCGCATGCGCTCGGATAGGTGCACGCGCTCCACGGACCGACCGCCGCATCCCCGCAGCTCGCGCCGTCGGTCGTGCGGGTGCAGGGCTCGGTCTCGATGCGCTCGCTGCGCTCGCAGGTGCCGCTCGGCGCGCACGCATAGCTTCGCACCGTGCGCGCGCGCGTTCCGTCGGTCGCGCAGACGTCGCCCGGGTCGTGCTCGCACGCGCCGAAGTCGCCGATCATCTCGCCGGGGCAGTCGACGTCGCTCTCGCAGCCGGTGCACGCGTCGGTGGCCGCATCGCAGGTCGAGCCGCCCGGGCAGGGATCGACCTCGTCGTGCACGCTGCACGTCCCACCGCTGCAGCTGTCGGCGCCGTTGCAGAGCACGCCGTCGTCGCAGCTGCCGGGCACCGGCGAGAACACGCAGCCGAGCGCAGGATCACAGGTGTCGTCGGTGCACGTGCTGCCGTCGTCGCAGCTCCCGGGCGTGCAGCGCTGGCTACCATCGATCGCCGCATCGCGCGGGCCCGAGTCCGCGCGTGTGCCTTGGATCGTGAGCCGCTCGAGCGAGCAGCCCGCGAACACCAACACTGCACACCCACACCACCACGCGACGCCGACTCTCATTCGACCCCCGATTCCCCAGCATACCGGAGGATGGGGTAGGTGGGATCCCGACCTCCGCCTCCCCGGGCGCGGTGGCCGCGATGTCCGCTCTGCGGTACATCCGCCGGCCATGCACGAGGCCACGACCCCCGCTGCCGTCGCCGGCGCGATCTCTCTCTCCGTCGTGCGCGACGGCGCGATCCATCCGATCTGCCCGGTCGATCTGCGGCCGCTGCCGCCGATCGCGGTCGCCGACGCGGCCGCGGTGCGCGACGCGATCGATCGCGCGCGCAAGGCGCAGAGCGGCTGGGCGGACCGCCCGTTCGCCGAGCGCACCGACGCGCTGCGCCGCGCCGCGAAGGCGATGCTCGGGGCGCGCGCCGAGGTGATCGCGCTGATGCGCGACGAGGTCGGCAAGCTCGAGGTCGACGCGCTGATGAGCGAGGTGCTCGGGCCGCTCGATCAAGTGAGCTCGTGGGCGTCCGTGATCGGCCCCGCGATCAAGCGCCGGCGGGTGATGCTCAACCCGCTGAATTTCCCGAAGAAGAAGGCGTGGATCGATCGCGTGCCGCGCGGCGTGATCGGCATCATCGCGCCCTGGAACTACCCGGTCGCGACGCTCTTCCGCACGGTGATCCCCGCGCTGCTGAGCGGCAACGGCGTGGTGCTCAAGCCGAGCGAGTACTCGACCGGCGTCGCGCAGTGGTTCTGCGGCAAGCTCGCCGCCGAGCTGCCGCCGGGCCTCCTGATGGTGGTGCCGGGCGGGCGCGACACCGGCGTCGCGCTGATCGAGGGCGACATCGACGCGTGCATCTTCACGGGGTCGATCGCGGCGGGGCGCGACGTCAGCAAGCGCTGCGGCGAGCGCATGATCCCCTGCAGCATCGAGCTCGGCGGCAAGGACGCGGCGCTGGTGCTGCACGACTGCGATCTCGATCGCACGCTCGCCGGCATCACCCACTGGGCGCTGCACAACGTCGGTCAGGCGTGCGGCGCGATCGAGATCGCCTACGTCGACGATCGCATCGCCGATCCGCTGGTGCAGCGCCTCGCGATCGCGTGGGCGCAGCTCAAGGTCGGCCCCGGCGGGCCCGGCGAGGTCGACATCTCGCCGCTGGCGAACGCGAAGCAGCTCGCGCTGGTGGAGGCGCACGTCGAGGACGCGATCGCGAAGGGCGCCAAGCTGGTGTGCGGCGGGCGGCGGCTCGACGAGAAGGGCCTCTGGTACCTGCCGACGATCCTCGATCACTGCACCAGCGCGATGGACGTCGTGACCGACGAGACCTTCGGCCCCGTGCTCGCGATCGTGCGGGTCGACGGCGCCGCCGACGCGATCCGCCGCATCAACGCGGGGCGCTACGGGCTGACCTCGTCGATCTGGACGCGCGATCATGCGCGCGCGCTGCGGCTCGCGGAGCAGATCGACGTCGGCGTGGTCACGATCAACAACCACGCGATGACCGGCGCGATCGCGGCGCTGCCCTGGAGCGGCACCCGCGAGACCGGCACCGGCATCGCGAACTCCGAGCTCGCGCTCGGGATCTTCACGCGGCCCAAGACCGTGCTGCTCGACTCCAACGAGGCGCCGGAGCTCTTCTGGATGCCGTACGACCGCGCGCTCTGGGAGCTCGGCAACCTCCTGAGCGAGGCGCAGATCCCGAAGATCGGTCCCTCGCTCGTGAAGATCCCCTTTCTGATCAAGCGCCGCGTCGACACGGTGCGGCGCTTCTTCCAGGGCTGACGCGTGAGCGACTCCGACCTTCCGCGCGCGCCCCTCACTGCGCGCCTGCTCCTCGCGTCGCCGCCGGTGCTCGATGGCGGAGGCCCGCCGGGCGTGCGCGTGAGCGGGATCGCGTCGCGCATCTCGGACGAGGTCGTGGCGCGCGCGATCGAGAGCGCGTGGTACTGGCCCGAGGCGAAGGACGCGCTCGCGAAGCACCGAGCGCAGCTCGAGGTCGCGCTGGTCGCGGAGGCCGGCTCGCCGCCCGATCTCGCGCTCGCGCTGACGAAGGCGGTCGCGTCGCTGGTCGCGAAGCACGACGCGGTCGCGGTGCTCTGGGACGCGACGGAGCTCGCGCACGATCCCGCGCAGTGGATCGCGCAGAGCGAGGACGCGACGCCCGACGATCTGCCGCTCTTCCTCTGGCTCGCGTTCGAGGGCGCGGAGAACGCCGACGGAACGCGCACCCTGCGCACGCGCGGCGCGCGGACGCTGGGCGGCAACGAGGTCGAGGTCGCGGCGAGCAAGCGCGACGGCGAGGAGCTGCTCGAGACGGTCTGCGACGTGGCGCTCCTGGTGCTGACGAGCCCGGTGCCGCTCGAGGACGGGGAGCAGGTCGAGGTGACGCTCGGCAAGGTCCGCGTGCGGGTCGAGCCTTCTCTTCGCAACGACGGCACGAAAGCGTATCGTCTCCGACTTCCGTAGTTCGGGAGGGGTCGGGATGGCGATCGAGCGGGGGTTCAGGGCGAAGCTTCGGTACCGCCTCGACGAGTTCATCGGAGGAGGCGCCGGCAAGCAGCTGCTCTTCCTCGCGGTGCTCACGGCGGCGCTGGTCGTGGCGTTCACGTTCTTCGGGCTGCTCTTCGGGCTCGGCGTCGAGGACGGCTACGCCGGCAACGTGTTCGAGCGCGTCTACGAGGTCGCGTGGTTCTACTTCGGCCGCGTGATCGACTCGGGGACGTTCACGGGCGACACCGGCATCGGGAACCGCGTCGTCTCGACGACCGTGTCGATCCTCGGCGTCATCGTCGCCGGCCTGTTGATCTCGGCGCTCGCCGGCAACTTCCAGCAGGCGCTCGAGACGATCCGCAAGACCGGCGCGCCGGTGATGGAGGAGAACCACTTCCTGGTCCTCGGCTGGAGCGAGAAGGTCTACTCGGTGATCGACCAGCTCTCCGAGGCGTATGCCGCGCAGGGCCGCATCGTCGTCGTCGTGATGGCCGAGCGCGACAAGGTCGAGATGGAGGAGAAGCTCGCGGGCAAGGTGCAGTACGGGCACCGCGTGAAGCTCGTCGTGCGCTCGGGCTCGAGCGTCGTCCTCAACGATCTCTCGAAGGTCTCCTTCGATCGCACGCAGGCGGTCGTCGTGCTGGTCGACGACGCCGACGTCGACGATCCCGACAACGCGGACGCGCGGATCATGAAGACGCTGATGGCGCTCTTCAATCATCCCGACATCCGCGGCAAGCCCGACAAGCTGCGCGTCACCGCGGAGGTGATGCAGTCGCACAACCAGGAGCTCGCGATCATCGCGAGCAACCACCGCGCGCACGTCGTGAAGACGAACGAGATGATCTCGAAGATCATCCTGCAGACCGCGCGCATCAGCGGGCTGTCGCTGGTGTACGACGAGCTGCTGCGCTTCGAGGGCAACGAGCTCCACTTCAAGAAGATCCCGCCGGTGATCGGCAAGCGCTTCGGCGACGTGCTGCTCGACTTCCCGAACGGCCTGGTCGCCGGCGTCGCGAAGACCGGCGGCGCGCACATCCTGAACCCGCCCGCGGACCACGTGATCGCGCCCGACGAGGAGCTGCTGATCCTCGCCGAGGACTCGAGCATCCAGTACGCGCCCTACGCCGGACCGCTGAACCCCGCGAGCTTCCCGCCGATCGAGTCGCAGGCGAGCAAGAAGGTCGAGCACATGCTCGTGCTCGGGTGGAACCCCAAGATCCACCCGATGATCAAGGAGTTCGACGACTACGTCGCCGAGGGGTCCACGCTGACGCTGGTCAACAGCCTCAGCGAGGAAGAGCGCGTCGCCGAGATCGACGAGCAGATCGGCGATCTCGGCACCGTGCAGCTGCGCCACCTCGTCGGGCAGTTCACCAGCCGCCACCTGATGGATCAGCTCGGCCCGCAGAACTACCCGCTCGTGATGGTGCTCGGCGACGCGGTCGAGGCGAAGACAGCGGAGGACGCCGACACCCGCGCGATCATCGCGCTGCTCCTGCTGCGCGACGCGCGCCGCCGCTCCGGGCTCGCGCCGAACCAGCGCGTGTGCAGCGAGATCCTCGATCCGAAGAACCGCGAGCTCGCGGCGACCACGCAGATCAACGACATCGTCATCTCGAACGAGATGGTCTCGATGGTGCTGGCGCAGGTGACGTACGAGCCGCGCGTGCAGGCGGTGCTCGAGGACCTGCTGCGCAGCGACGGCAGCGAGATCTACCTGAAGCCGCTCGAGTTCTACTGTCCGCCGAACCAGCCGGTCTCGATCGAGTACCTGATCATCGCGGCGAAGGCGCGCTCCGAGATGATGCTCGGCCTGCAGATCTACGAGGAGGCCCCGGACAAGAAGTACGGCCTCGTGCTCAACCCGATGAACCGCCAGGCGACCTTCCTGCCGAAGCCGGGCGATCGCCTGGTGGTGCTCGCGGAAGAGGACGGTTGACGCGGAATGCCTGGGGTCCACGTCATCCCAGGTGGGCGAGCAAGGCGGCACCGTGATCGTGCACGTGCGTGCGCTGCGACGAAATCGCGGCGTCGCGCTCGTCGCGCTCTTTGATCCGGCGGCGGGCCTGTCGCGCGATCGTGATCGGGCGCTGCACATCGGCGCGGCGCCGATCGTGAGCGGATCCGCGGAGATCCTGTTCCGCGACGTGGTGCCGGGGCGTTATGCCGCAGGGCTGATGCGCAGCGAGGACGACGCCGAGCTCGCGCGCGTGCCGACGCACGCCGACGTGGTGTTCGAGGCCGGGGGCGCGGAAACGCACGTCGAGCTGCTCCCGCACGAGCACCTCCACACGCCTCGCTCGATCTGAGGGCTGCGCTCGGTCTACCCTGCCCGGCCCATGGCCGGCGCGAACGCGACCCTCGATCCCCAGACCCCGCCCGGGCCCCCGGCGAAGCTCGGCTGGGCCTTCTGGATGCTCTGCACGATGGAGGGCTGGGAGCGCCTGGCCTACTACGGGCTGCGCGTCGTCGTCGGCATCTACATCGCGCAGGCCGACGCGCCCGGCGGGCTGCACTGGAGCCAGGCCGACCGCGCGACGATCTTCGCGTGGTGGGCGGTGTTCCAGTCGTGGCTGCCGACCTTCACCGGTGGGCTCGCGGATCGCTACGGCTACAAGAACACGATCTTCGTCTCGATCACGCTGAAGGTCGCCGGCTATCTGCTGATGGCGGTCTCGCGCGAGTACTGGCCGTTCTTCTGCGGCGCGATGCTGCTCGCGACCGGCACCGCGCTCTTCAAGCCGGGCATCCAGGGCTCGCTCGCGCAGAACCTGACGAAGGCCAACGGCTCGGTGGGCTGGGGCATCTTCTACTGGCTGGTCAACGTCGGCGCGATGATCGGCCCGCCCTTCGCGGGCTGGATGCGCGGGTACGGCTGGGAGTTCGTGTTCTACGGCTGCGCGGCGATCGCAGCGCTGAACTACGGAATGCTCTTCACGTACAAGGAGCAGCCGTCGGGCGCCGACCCGAACAAGAAGCTCGGGTCCGTGCTCGTCGACACGTTCTCGAACTTCTTCCAGCCGCGGCTCTTGCTCTTCCTGCTCTGCCTGAGCGGCTTCTGGCTGATGATGTATCAGCTCTGGGATTTCCATCCCTTCTTCATCACCGACTGGGTCGACAGCGGTCCGATCATCGACACGCTGCCGTTCCTCCAGGCGATCGGCTGGACCGAGGAGACGACGCGCGGCGTGCAGATCGGGCAGGAGCACCTGCTCAACCTGAACGCGATGCTCGTCGTGCTGCTGGTGATCCCGATCAGCCGCGCGGTCGCGAAGCTGCGCACGCTGACCGCGATGATCGGCGGGATGATGATCGCGACGTGCGGCATCCTCGCGTCGGGCCTGACGACGAGCGGCTGGATGCTTCTGCTCGGCATCTTCTTCTTCTCGCTCGGCGAGATGCTCACCGGACCGAAGAAGACCGAGTACCTCGGCTACGTCGCGCCGCCCGGCAAGAAGGCGCTCTACCTCGGCTACGTGAACATCCCGGTCGGCGTCGGGCAGATGGTCGGCGCGCTGCTCTCGGCGTGGCTCTACTCGCACTGGGGCGAGAAGGCGATGCTCGCGCAGCGCTACCTCGCCGAGCACGACACCGAGCTGCTCGGCCGCGACATCACGTGGAACGGCGATCCGCTGGTGCTCGGCGAGGCGACCGGGGTCTCGCGCGAGGAAGCGTTCGAGACGCTCTGCACGAGCATGAACCTCGACGGCGCCGCGGCGACCGAGCTGCTCTGGAACACCTACGACCCGTGGGTCGTGTGGCTTCCGATCGCGGCGATCGGCGTCAGCAGCGTGATCGGCCTCTACCTGTTCGCGCGCGCCGCCCGCAAGTGGGCGGACATGAACCACTGACGGACGTCGGATCAGGCGCCGCCGTCGCCGAAGCACGATCCGTCGAGCAGGTGGAAGCAGCCGTTCGCGTCGGACCCGGGCGCGAACGGATCGCACGAGTCACTGGTGCAGGGATCGCCGTCGCTGCAGAGCGAGGGGTCGCCCTCGCAGGGCCAGCCTCCGCCGTCGCTCGTGACGACTCCGCCCGAGTCCCACCCCGCGTCGTAGCCGGCGTCCCGACCGGCGTCGTAGCCGGCGTCCCGACCCGCATCGAAGCCCCCACCGTCGCACTCCGAGATCCCGCCCTGGCAGACGCCACCGAGGCACATCTCCATGTCGGTGCACGCGATGCCGTCATCGCAGAATTCGCCGTCGGTCCCGCGGCTGCAGGCGGCACCGACTTCGGTCGCCGTCGTCGAGCCGCACGCGCCCGAGGCGCACGCGAGCTCGGTGCGCATGCGCGTGGCGGTCCCGGTCGAGTCGCAGACGCTCGTGAACCCGCCGCAGGTCCACGCGCCGTACGAGGTCGTGCCGCACGACACGCCATTGGTGACGCGCATGCACCCGCGCGTCTGCGCGGTGTCCATCGGCACGCAGGCGGTGTCGACGCACGCGAAGGTGCGCACGTTGCGCGACTGCATACCGCTGGTCGCGCAGGTCGTCGGGTACGCGCACGCCGTGAACGCGCCCTCCATGTCCGCCGGGCACATCGCGTCGCTGGTGCAGCCGAGGCAGCGGTCGCTCGCCTCGTCACAGACGGTCGGGGCCACGCACGGATCACCGGCCGGCACGCACGAGCCGCCCTCGCACCGGTCGAGCCCGTTGCAGAACGAGCCGTCGTCGCAGTCGTCGGCGTTCGGCACGCGCGCGCATCCCATCGCGTCGACCACCGTTCCGCCGCATGCGTCATCGGTGCAGGGATTCGAGTCGTCGCAGACCGTGTCGTCGCGCGTGTGCTCGCAGGTGCCCTCGGTCGTGCAGAAGTCCTCGGTGCAAGCGAGCCCGTCGTCGCAGTCACCGCAGCCGTCGATGCCGCCGTCCGTGCCGATGCTGCCGTCGAGATCGACGCCTCCGTCCGCCTGGCCCCAAGGAGGCAGCGTCGTCTCGTCGATCATCGCGTCGTCGCACATGTCGGGACCGATGCACGTCTGCCCGGGATCTTCGCAGGTCACGCCGATGCAGCGATCGAGCAGGCGGAGCTCGAGCGAGAGCGTCTGCCCCTGCACGTAGCCGCTGATCGCTCGCACGGTCGCGACGTGTGCCCCCGACGTGTCGACGGCGATCGCCTCGACGCGGTAGCGCCGCGAGGGGTCGCGCTCGAACGGCGCGAGCGCGACGACGAACGGCCAGTCGTCGGTCGACGGAACGACGAAGGGACGCTGGAACACCGGCGTCAGCGGCACGCCGGGATCGCCGCCCGCGGCTCCGTAGACGTTGACGAGGAGCTCGCGCGCCACCGCGCGCACACCCGGATCGGCGTCGATCGTGACCATCACCTGCGTGTTCGGCCGCGCGTTGCTGCACGAGCAACCGACGCCGAGCGCGGCGAGGAGCGAGGCGAGCGCGAGCGAGCGAGCGCTCATGGCATCGGCACCGTCAGCGTGATCGCGATCGCATCGCCGGTGCCGCGCATGTACTCGGGGTAGATGTCTTGCTGCTGGACCGTCGCTGCGAGCACGCCGCCCGTGACCGCGCCCGCGACCACCACGCCGATGATCGTCCAGAGCCACCACGACGCGAGCACGTCCTCGCCGCCCCGGTCGCGCTCGGTCGCCGGCTCCTCGGGACGAGACGCGACCATCGGTGCGTCCGTCGGCTCGGTGCGCTCGATGCGCGCCTCCAGCTCGGCCTCGCGCGCGAGCTCCTCGCGCAGCACGCGCAGCCGTCCCTCGACCTCACGACGGTTCTCGGCGTCGGGCACGAGCTCGAGGTAGCGCTCGAACGCCGCGACCGCCTCGGCCTCGTGGCGCAGTCGATCCTGCGAGGTCCCGATGTTGTAGAGCAGGTCCGCGCGCCCGGAGAGGTCGTACGAGCGCTGGAAGTGCGAGAGCGCGTCCTCGAAGCGACCATCGCTGAACGCGACGCGACCGGCCTCGAACAGCGCCCGCGCCTCCGCGTCGTGCGCCGCGCTCGCGCCGCCTCCGGCGGCGGCCTGCGCGTGCACGGTCGACGCGCTCCCGATCACCACCATCGCGCTGATCAGAGCGGTTCGAAGGAGGTCGACCACGAACGGCATTCTACACCGGAGCCCGCGCGCGTCAGCTTCCGTGTCCGTCGGGCGGACGCCGCTCGACCCAGGCCGGCTCGGAGAACGTGGTGTCCTCCACGGCGTATCTCACCTCGTGGCCGGTCCGCGCGGAGGTCGGCAGCGGATGCGCGAGCGCTCGGCGTCAGCCGGCGTCTTCTTCGACCTTCACCGCGACGCTGAGCTTCTCGCCGCCGCCGCCCTTGTAGAGCGTGCCGCTCGTCGGCGTCGCGTCGCGGTAGTTGCGGCCGCACGCGACGCGCACGTGATCGCGCCCCGCGAGGACGCCGTTGGTCGGATCGAAGCCGGTCCAGCCCACCCACGGCAGGTAGAGCTCGGCCCACGCGTGGCTCGCGTCGGACTGCACCTGGTTCTCGTAGCGCCCGGCGCCGCCGGTATAGATATACCCGACGCGGTAGCGCGCCGGGATCCCGAGCAGGCGCGCCATGCAGATCAGCAGGTTCGCGAAGTCCTGACAGACGCCCTTCCGCGACGCGTAGACGTCGTACGGCGTGGTCGTGATCGTGGTCGAGCCCGACACGTACTGGAAGTCGCGATGGATCGCGCCGTTGATGTCGAGCAGCGTCTGCACGAGATCGCCGTCCTGTCGCTCGACGAAGCTCATCGCGAACTCGTTGAGCTCCTGCAGCTGGGTCTCGGGCAGCTCGGGCGGCAGCAGGTAGGGCGTCATCATCTGGCGCTGCCACGGCATCCACACGAGCGGGATCGTCACGCGGCGCTGGGGCGCGTAGAGATCGGGCGCGAGGCCGTCGAGGACCCGCACGCGCGAGCGCACCGTGATGCGCAGCTCGTCGTAGGGCGACTCGATCTCGGCGCGCACGACGTGGTTGCCGAACACGTCCTCGTACGCGCGCCGCAGGCCGCCGGCGCTGAGCTCGAGCGAGTATTCGAGGAGCTCCTGCCCGAGATCGTGCGTCGGCTGCAGCCGGAACAGGTGCGAGCTCCGCTCGACCGGCGTGTCGTAGCGATAGATCGTCTCGTGGGAGACGCGCATCACGCGGCCGGACGGGCGCGTCATCGCGATGCCGTGGTCGCTCGGCGCCGGCGCGTGCGCGAGGTACGTCGTCGTCGTAGGCGAAGGCGTCGTCGTCGTCGTCGTCGTCGTCGTCGTCGAAGGCGCGATCGGCGGCGGCGCGACGATGCGCCCGGCCGAGCTCACGCTCGCGTGCGAGTCGAAGATGATCGATCCGCGCCGCGCGACGATCATCTGCGACGGTGTCATCTCCATCCACGCGTCGCCCGACGCCGCGTTCGGCGCGAGCGGGATCGTCGAGAAGAGCACCGCGCTGCGGTTGCGGTCCTCGGCGTCGCCGAGATCCACCTCGATGTCGGGCGTGCTCCAGAGCGTCGCCGCGTGCGGCGGCGTCAGCCGCATCGAGCACAGCGTGTTGTACCCCTCGGCGTCGCGATAGACCGCGAGGTCGATCCCGTCGGTGAGGATGAAGTTCGCGGTGCCGAGCGCGTCGAGCTCGCGGAACCACCCGTGCAGTCGATCCCAGCCGACATCGGCGAGCCGCTTGGCGCCGACCTGTCGCGCGCGATCGAGCAGCCACGAGAACGCGCGCTCCGAGTCGGTGCGCCCGATCGGCGCGAGCGCGTCGTCCATCAGCGGCAGCTGCGCCGCGAGGTCGCCCGCGAGGTCGCCGTTGTGCGCGAGCACGAACGAGCGCCCGGCCCAGTTGTGAGCGAACGGGTGGGTGTCCTGCTCGGCGAGCGTGCGCGCCGCGCCGCGCAGGTGGCAGACGAAGACCGTCGACTGGAAGCGCTCCCAGTCGCGCAGCAGCTTCGTCATCGGGTTCTCGCCGATCGACGTGGGATCCTTGATCACCATCGCCGAGGGCCCCGCCTCGGGGTACCACGCGAAGCCCCATCCGTAGGCGTGCTCGTGCGGCTGCACCAGCGCGCGCAGCGAGATCGACGGCGAGACCGGCGCGTCGAACGACATCGCGAGCAGGCGCGTCGCCTGGTGCTCGCGCGCGTTCACGTGCACCGCCGGCGGACCTCCGCGCGGACCATCGCTCGAGGGCTGTGTCGTCATCGGCCGGGGCGCCCCGATCGGAGAAGAAGGGTCGCTCACGCGGGGAGGATCGTATCAGAGCGTGATCGCGCGCGGGCTCCGATCGGCGCGCGCCTACGCGGCGATCGCGGGCTGGGCGGCCGGCTCGCCCGCGACGCCGACCTCGCCGCTCTTCACGAGCGCCACGCGGAACAGCGCCGGCGTCAGCACCGCGTTCAGCGCGACGATCCCGAGCAGCAGCGCCGCGATCTGCTCGCCGTAGACCGGGAACGTCCGCGCGACGAGGATCGCGAGCGCGTTCGCGAGCCCGGCCTGCGGCAAGAGCCCGAACCCGCCGTAGCGCGCGACGACCTCGGGCGCCTTCGCCACCCGCGCCGCGACGAACGTGCCGACCAGGAGCCCGGCCGCGCGCACGAGCACCAGCACGACCGCCGGGAACATCACGAGCGGCAGCACGTCGAGCCGGATGGACGCGCCGACCACCGTGAAGAACAGGATGAACACCGGCAGCGACGCGTCTTCGTAGGCGTGCCGCAGCTTCTCGCCCGCGCCGATCGCGTTCTCGACGAACATGCCCGCCGCGAGCATCAGCAGCAGCGGATCGAGGTGCACGCGGCGCCCGACCTCGGCCGCGACCAGACACACCGCGAGCACGAAGAGGTCGGCGCCTCCGCGGCGCAGCAGGCGCAGCGCGATCGCGAGCAGCATGCCGACGACGGTCCCGATCCCGATCGACCCGAAGAGCTCCCACGCCAGCCCGCGCAGCGTCTCGTCGATGTCGACGTGCCCCGACGCGATCGTGGTCGCGATCGACGACGCGATCGCGAAGAGCAAGATCACCACGAGATCGGCGAGGACCACGACGCCGAGCACGGTGCGCGCGAGCGCTCCGTCGGCGCCGGTCTCGGCGCGGATCGCGACCACGACCGCGGGCGAGCCCGACGCGACGACCACGCCGATCACGCCCGAGATCGCCGCCCACTCGGCGGTCGGCATGTCGCGCGTGAACGCGAACATCCCGCCGATCAGGAACGTCGTCACCCACAGCAGGCCCGCCGTCCCGACCACCGCGATCAAGCTGATCCACCCGACGGCTCTCAGCAGCGGACGCATCTTGCGGACGTCGATCTCGCTGCCCGCGGTGAGCGCGATCAGCGCGACCGCGATGCCGTTCACCTGGCTGAGACCGACGACGACATCGTCGTTCAGGTACGCGAGGATGAACGGTCCGGCGAGGATGCCGGTCGCCATGTAGCCCGTCAGCTTGGGCAGACCGGCCTGCGCGAACAGCTTGCTGACGCCCCACGAGACGATCAGCACGAACCCGATGCCCAGCGTCACCGCCGAGCCGGCCAGGCGATGATCGGTCGAGGCGGCGACCGAGTGCACGGCTTGCATCAGCCCCGCCATCGCGAGGATCAGCAGCAGCTTGGAGATGTTCTGCACGCCGGTCGACGATGTACCCCGAAGCAACGTCGCGCGTCGAGCGAACGTCGCGTTCAGCGGTTGTGCATGGTTCGGCTCGCCGCACTCCTACAGGCGGGTCATCCGTGCGCCTCGGATCGCAGGCTCGCGGCTGCCGCCTCGGCCTCGGTCTTCGCCTCGCCCGCGCGCACGAGCGCGATGCGGAAGAGCATCGGTGCGATCAGCTCGTTGATCGACACGATGCCGAGCGTCAGCACGCTCGCCGCCTCGCCGAACGAGGGGAAGGTTCGCGCGAACAGCAGCGAGAGCGCGATCGCGAGGCCGGCCTGCGGCACGAGCCCGAAGCCGCCCCAGCGCGCCACCTCGGGCGGCGCCTTCGCGATGCGCGCGGCCGCGCGCGTGCCGAAGTAGAGGCCGAGGCCGCGTACGACCACCAGCACGGTCGCCGGCAGCGCGACGAGCGGCACGAGCTCGAGATGGATCGACGCGCCCGCGACCGTGAAGAAGAGGATGTAGACCGGGAGCGACGCGTCCTCGAACCCGGCGCGCAGCTTGTGCCCGTCGCGCGCGACGTTCTCGACGAAGAGCCCGGCGGCGAGCATCAGCAGCAGCGGATCGAGCGAGAGCCGCCGGCCGACCTCCGCCGCGAGGAGGCACACCACCAGCACGAACAGATCGATGCGCTGCGCGACGACCCGCACGTACACGGCGACGATCATGCCGATCAACGTGCCGATGCCGAGCGAGCCGAAGAGCTCCCACGAGACGTGCCGCACGACGACAGCGAGATCGAGCACGCCGTCGATCACCGCGTTCGTCATCGCAGACGACATCGCGAACAGGACGATCACGACGAGATCGGCGACGACCACCACCCCGAGCGCGGTGCGCGCGACCGCTCCGTCGGCCCCGGTCTCGGCGCGGATCGCGACGACCACCGCGGGTGACTGCGCGACGATCACGATCCCGAGCGTCGTGGCGATCGCGACGATCTCGATGAGCGGACGATCGGCGAGGAACGCGATCTGCGGCGCGAGCAGCACCAGCGTCAGGCCGAGCAGCGCGGCCGTTCCGCAGACCGCGATCAGCGTGATCCAGCCGATCGCACGGAAGAGCGGCCGCATCGCGCGGAAGTCCATCTCGCAGCCGGCGGTCAGCGCGATCAGCGCGATCGCCATGCCGTTGATGAGCGCGAGCTCGCCGACGACGTGGGAGCCGATGTACCCGAGCGCGGCGGGCCCGGCGACGATGCCGGTCGTCAGATAGCCGGTGAGCTTCGGCAGGCGCATCGCCGCGAAGAGCTTGCCGACCTGCCACGACGCCAGCAGCACGAACCCGATGCCGAGGAGGACCGAGCCCCCGCTCCGTCCGATGTCGCCGGGCACGCCGCCGAGCCGCGCGGCCTCCATGAGGCCGACCACCGCGAGCACGAGCGCGATGCGATGGAGTGTGACCACGAGACCGGGCCGAGCTGGTGAAGCGCGCGATCCTACTCCATGGGCGCGCGGTCCTCGGGGACGATCTCGAGCGCTGGCGTGTCGCGCTCGAAGGCCAGCGCGATGCCGACCCCCGGCACGCCGAGCGCGATCACGATCCCGCCCGCGATGCCGGCGAACACGAGCGCGTGGTTCCCGCCGAACCAGCCGAGCTCGGGGGGCTCGGGCTCGGTCGCGATCCCGACGATCGCGGTCGCGCCGACCAGCACGCCGGCGACGATCAGCAGCGCGTAGGCGAACCCGCGGATCGCAGAGTGATCCTGGATGCGCACGTCGAGCCGGAGATCGCGATCGACGCGCAGGTCGCCCGTCCACTCGATCCCCGCGCCACGGCGATGGCCGACGCGCAGCTCGGTGCGCGGCGGCACGCTCAGCTCGCAGTCCGGCTCACAGAGCACGCGCGCCTCGCCGCCGCGCGGCTCGACCGCGATGGCGTAGCCCGGCGGTGCGATGCCGCGGGAGATCGT
>JALYRN010000506.1 GCA_030855295.1 Myxococcota bacterium
GCGCGACGCCGCGATCGCCGACGTGCGCGCGGATCGCGTCGGGTTCCTGCGGCGCAGCGCGGTGGTGCGCGCGACCGTGCGGCGACTCGGCGCGGAGGCCGGGCCGATCCCGGTGGCGCTGATGCGCGGCGAGGAGACGCTGCGTGAGACGACGGTGATGGTGCCCGAGGGCGGCGAGGCGACGGTCGACATCCCGTTCACGCCGGATCGTCTGGGCCGCAGCGTCTATCGCCTCCGCATCCCGACGCCGAGCGGCGACTCGGTGCCCGAGAACAACTCGCGCGCGTTCCTGGTGCGCGTCGCGCGCGACAACCTGCGCGTGCTCCTGGTCGCCGGACAGCCGAGCTGGGACGAGCGCTTCCTGCGCGCGTTCCTCACGCGGGATCCGACCACCGACCTCATCTCGTTCTTCATCCTGCGCAACACGTCCGACATGACGATGGCGCAGCCCGAGGAGCTCGCGCTGATCCCGTTCCCGACCGACGAGCTCTTCAACGAGCACCTCGGCAGCTTCGACGTCGTGCTCTTCCAGAACTTCGAGTACGCGCCGTACCAGATGGCGGGCTACCTGCCGCGCATCCGCGACTACGTGATGCGCGGCGGATCGTTCGCGATGATCGGGGGACCGCTCTCGTTCTCGGCGGCAGGATATGCGGAGACACCGATCGCCGAGGTGCTCCCGGTCGGCGTGCTGCCGCGCGGCACCGCGACGAGCCAGGCGATCACGACCGATCGTTTCTCGCCGGTGATCGCGGAGGACGCGGTGCGGCATCCGATCCTCTCGCTGCTGCCCGAGCCGCGCGCGAACGCCGAGGCGTGGGCCCGCCTCGCGCCGCTCCAGGGGCTGAACGTCACGACCGACGTGCGCCCCGGCGCGCACCTGCTGCTGCATCATCCGACGCGCCGGGATCGCAGCGGCGGACCGCTCGCGGCGCTCGTCACCGGCACCGCAGGGCGCGGCCGCGTGATGGCGCTGATGACCGACACCTCGTGGCGGTGGGGCATGACGAGCGGCGGTCAGGGCGGCGACGCGTCGGCCTACGAGCGCTTCTGGGATCGCGCGCTCCGCTGGCTGTCGCGCGATCCCGCGCTCGATCCGGCGCGCCTCGAGACCGACCGCGAGAGCTACGGGCCGGGCGCGCGCGTCCGCGTCGACGCGAGCATGTCGGACGAGCGCTACGTGCCGCTCGCCGATCGCGAGGTGCGGATCGCGATCGTCGGAGACGCGGAGCGCACGTGGGCGAGCGGCACGCTCCGCACCGACGGCGACGGCCGCGCGTCGATCGAGCTCGAGGCGCCGACCGAGCCCGGTGGCTATCGCGTCACTGCGACCCCGGAGGGCGCGACCGATCCGATCGCAGAAGAGGTGTTCGTCGTCGAGACCGGCGGCGACGAGCTCGCCGATCCGCGCCCGCGCCCCGACCTGCTCCGCGAGCTCACCGTGCGGACCGAGGGCGAGCTCTTCGTCGACCCGACCGACGCGCCCGACCTCGATCAGCTCGATGCGACGCGCGTGCGATCGCTCGGCGTCATCACCGAGCGCCCCTTCGCGACGGTCTGGGCGTTCCTCGCGCTGATCGCCCTCTTCGGCGCCGAGTGGGTCCTCCGGAGGCGCTGGGGCACCCGGTAGAGTGCCCTCTGCGACTCGGTCGAGCGACTCCGCTCGCAAGAGGGCGCGGCAGCGCCTAGAAGCTGCCCTGCACCCCGACGATGCCGCCGCCCTGGAAGCCGCCCGCCATCGGGAGGATCGTGGCGCCCGGCGCGCTCTCACGCAGCGAGAGCTCGTCCTCGTCGCGCGCCGCCTCGGGCTCGCGCCCGCGCGTGTCCTCGCCGCGCGCCTCGAGACGATCGCGCAGCTCCTCGTAGGCCGACCACCGACGCTCCGCCTCGGTCGAGCTCAAGAGCGTGATCACGCCGCTGATCGCCGAGATGCCCGCGCCGATCAGCACGAACCAGTCGAACGTCGCGCGGATCTCGAAATTGTTCGGGCCCAGATAGATCGGGATGATCGCGAGACCGACCGCGACGTTCAGCGAACCGTCGAGGATGCGCGAGATGCGCGATCGATCGGCGAGGCCCGCGAGCTCGCGCTCGCCGTAGTCGAGGCGCGCGCGCACCTCGTCCATCGTCGTCATCGGCATGTGCGCGAACGCGATCGCCGGGCCCGACGGATTCGTCATCAGCACGAGGCTCAGGATGCCGCGCACCGCGCTCGCGCCGCCGTACGTGAAGAGGTACGGCGACATGTTCAGCCCGCCCGCCCCCGCCGGCTCGTTGATCAACAGGATGCCGACCGTGATCGAAAGACCACCGGTGAGGATCCCGAGGATGCCGTCGACGATGCTGCCGCCACCGCGCGCCGCGAGCACCTGGAAGTCGCTGTCGAGCGCGCGCAGGCGGGTCGCCATCCCGCTCGGGATGCGCACGCCGGCGTCGGTGGTCATCGCGGGGCGCGCGCGGGACGGCGCCTGTCCGGGATAGCGAACGCCGGCCTCGCTGCCCGGCGGCGCCGGCACCTCCACGCTCTCGTATCCTGCCGGCGGTCTCGCGTCCGCGGGATCACGTGGCGCAGTCCCCGGTGCGGGCACCGCGCCTTCCGCCGGCGAGCCGAGCTCCCGGGCCTGGGCTTCGAGCCTCTGCGGGAGCGCGACGCTCACGAGCGTCGCAGCAGCCGCGATCCACAACATCGCTCGCAGGCGCACGTGAGCAGTATAGTGCCCGGGGCCGCGAGGATCGAGCCACGCCTCGCAACGCGCTCGCGAAGAGCCCGAGAAACACGCGCGATGAGCAGAGTGTCGAGCAAGGACAAGACGGTGTTCGCGTGCACCGGGTGCGGCGCATCGAGCCCCCGGTGGGTGGGGCGCTGCGCCACGTGCGGCGAGTGGAACACGATGGTGGAGGAGCGCGCGTCGGCCCGTTCGCCCGCCCGATCGCGCAGCGCGGCCTCCAACGTCGCGGGGGATCACCTCGCGCGCCCCACGCCGATCGGGGAGGTCCCGCCCGACGGTGCGAAGCGGATCGGCAGCGGCTCCGAAGAGCTCGATCGCGTGCTGGGAGGCGGCGCCGTGCTCGGCGGCGTCGTGCTCCTCGGCGGTGATCCGGGCATCGGAAAATCGACGCTGCTGATGCAGGTGCTCGCGGGGTTCGCGCACCGCGGGGTCAAGGCGCTCTACGTGACGGGCGAGGAGTCGTCGGCGCAGGTCGCGATGCGGGCGACCCGCCTCGCGCTGCCGGGCATGGATCGCGTGCTCGTGCAGGCGACGACGGATCTCGAGGAGGTCGAGCGCGCGATCGACGACCTCTCGCCGGCGGCGGTGGTGGTCGACTCGATCCAGACGGTGCGCTCGGGCTCGCTCGACAGCGCGGCCGGGAGCGTCGGGCAGCTGCGCGAGGTCGCGGCGCGGCTCGTCGAGCTCGCGAAGCGGCGCGGCATCGCGCTCTTCCTGATCGGCCACGTCACGAAGGACGGCGCGCTCGCGGGGCCCAAGGTGCTCGAGCACCTCGTCGACACGGTGCTCTCGTTCGAGGGCGATGCCGGCCAGGACTACCGCGTCGTGCGCGCGAGCAAGAACCGGTTCGGGCCTGCGCACGAGATGGCGGTCTTCGAGATGGTGCGCGAGGGCCTGCGCGAGGTGCCCGATCCGAGCGCGCTCTTCCTCGCCGAGCGCCCCGAGCGCGCGCCGGGCTCGGTGGTGCTGCCCAGCGCCGAGGGGACGCGCCCGGTGCTGATCGAGCTGCAGGCGCTGGTCGCGCCGGCGCGCATGGGCCCGCCGCGACGCGTCTCGACCGGGATCGAGAACAGCCGCCTGGCGATCCTGCTCGCCGTCCTCGATCGCAAGGCCGACGTGCACGTGCTCGATCAGGACGTGTTCGCGAGCGTCACCGGCGGTGCGCGCGTCGACGAGCGCGCGGCGGATCTCGCGATGGCGATCGCGGTGGTGTCGAGCCTGCGCGATCGCGCGATCGCCCCCGACCTCGCGGTCTTCGGCGAGGTCGGGCTCGCGGGCGAGCTCCGCGCGGTGCCGCGCGCCGGCAGCCGCCTGCAGGAGGCGCGCAAGATGGGGTTCACGAAGGTGATCCTGCCGCGCGGCAACCTCTCCCAGACGACGCCGGACGAGCGGCAAGGGCTCGAGCTGGTCGGCGCGCCCACGCTGACCGACGCGCTGATCGCCGCGTTCGAGTGAAAGCAGGAGTGCTCGCCCCGGAGCTCCCGTACGGGAGCGCGCCTTGCGCGCGCACGGAAGGGAGCGGAGCGGGCGAGCCGATCGATCAGCGCGTCTTCACGCATGCGAGGCGCGGCGGGTGCCGGCTTCGCGCAGGCGGCGCACGAGCACGCGCACGATGCCCTCGACCAGCAGCGGGCGCGTGACCATCAGCTCGCGCAGATCGGCGCCGCGCAGCCGGAGCAGCTGCGCGTCGGCCAGGCAGATCGCGTCGGCGCTCCGCGGCTGGTGGTCCAACACCGCGAGATCACCGAAGAATTCGCGCTCGCCGAGCTCCGCGATGCGCGCGCCGCCCTGCTCGATCGCGACCATCCCGCGCACCACGAGATAGAGATCCTCGCCGGGATCGCCCTCGTGGAAGATCGCGGTGCCCGCCCGGCGATCCACCTGCTCGAGCACGTCGGCGACGCTGAGGAGATCCTCGCCCGAGAGGCTCTCGAAGAGCGGCACGCTGCGCAGGAACCGGATTCGCTCGATGCGGGGGATCATCTCTTCGTCGATCGCGGCGAGCTCGGGGAAGCGCTCGGTGAAGCGTGCGCCATAGGTGAGCTGCGCGCACCGGCGCAGGTGCGCGTCGCCGAGCGCGACGATCGCGTCCAGCGGATCTTCGATCGCGTCGGCGTCGGCGAGCCGCAGCCGCCGCGCCGCGGCGATGCGCTCGCGCAGCGAGAGGCGCTCGAACACCGGCACGACCTTGCCGGCGATGTCGGGGTCGAGCGCCATCGCGAGCAGCTCGGCGACCTGCGCGTCGCGCTCGCGCGAGGGCGCGCGACGTGACGCCTCGATCGCCGAGACGAGCCTCGTGCTCGCGCCGCGGAGCAGCAGGAGCTCGAGCATCTCGCCGCGCGCCTGCTCGATCCGGAGCTCCACCTCGCGCGCCAGGAAGCGGACGTGCGGCTCGAACTCCCAGTCCGGCACGCCGTCGTCGCGCGCGATGCCCGCGAGGATCGACGAGAGCAGGAACGCGCGCCGCACCTCGCGATCGACCAGCGGCAGCGCGTCCTCCGGCGCGAGCGGGCTGCGGCGGCCGGCGCGGATCGCGTCGGCGAGCGCGAACGTCGCGTGGTGCCGGATCGCGTCGTCGCCG
>JALYRN010000507.1 GCA_030855295.1 Myxococcota bacterium
CCTCGGACCTCACCGTCGGCGCCGAGACGCACGAAGGTCGGCCGCGCGAACTCGAGCGCGGCGACCGCCGAGAGCGCGCCCGCGTACCACTGGAACGAGTCGAGCACGAGCGCCTCCTGCAGCGCCTCGACCTCGTGCTCGTCGAGCTGCGTCGAGAGCAGCACGCCGCTGCGCGCATCCTCGGTCGCGCCGTGCCGCCAGAGCACCGCCCAGCTGCCGCCGGACACCGCGAGCCCGAGGATCTCGGTCGGCTCGTCGCGCACGTCGATGCCGTCCCCCAGCGCGCGCGTGGTGACCTCGAGCGAGCCCTCGGTGGCGTCGATGCGATCGAGCGACGGCTGCGCGCCCGCGCTGGTGCGCGCGATCCACACCGAGCTGCCGCTGGCGTCGGCGTGCACCGACCGGAGCGGGCCCGGCAGCGGGATCGTGACGACCTCCGAGCGCACGTGCGCGTCCGGTCCGAGCAGGCGCGCCGCGAGACAGCGGGTCGCGGTCACGCCCTCGGGACAGCGCGCGTGCGTGATCACCACGAAGCGCTCCTGATCGATCGGCTCGATCGCGAACAGCTCGTCGGCGCCCGGCAGCGCGATCGGAACGGGCGCCGCGCCGGTGGCGACCCGGGTCGCGATCGCGAGGAGGGTGCCGGCATCGCGATCGGTCACGATCATCTGCGAGGTGTCGCCGATCCCGATCGCGATGCCGTGCATCGCGCCCAGGCCGCTCGCGACCCGCGTCGGCTCGCCGAACGCGCACCGCGCGCCATAGCGATCGGCGCGCGCAGCGGGCGCGGGCGCCTCGGGCTCGCTCGGCTCCGTCGATGTCGGCGCGGTCGATGTCGGCGCGGTCGATGTCGGCGCGGTCGATGCCGGCTCGGTCGAGGTCGGCTCGGCCGGCGGCTCGCTCTGCTCGGGCTCGCCGCCGCACGCGACCGCGATCACCATCACGATGACGGCAATCGCGCTCGCGATCGATCTCCTGCGTACGCTCATCGGTCCAGAGGCGCGCGATACCAGCGCGCGGCGCGCGTGTCACGCCGCCGCGTTCGCCTCGCCCGTGGTCACGGCCTCCGCCGCGTCGCCCTCGTCCACCGCCGCCGCGCGCGCCTTGCGGCGCTCGATCGCCTTCTGCGTGCGCGCTCGATCGTCGAGCTCGCGCTGCGTTCCCACGTACGGCCGGCGTGTGCCCATCAGCACGTCGAACCACGGATGCGTCACGCACCAGTTCTTGTCCTGGTCGGGGCCCATGTGGTGGTCGTAGTGCCAGGGCAGGTGCTCGCGCGCCCACTCGGGATCCTGATGCGAGCGCTTGTGCTTGCGGTAGTAGTCGACCGCGCTGAACACCACGGTCGCCGTGAACCACGGCGCGACCGGGAAGAGCGGCAGGTGCGCGGCCGCGCCGAGCGTCAGCATCAGCGCCTCCTTGCCCTGCGCGTGCCAGCCGAACACCGGGCGCTGGTACTCGGGATCGTGGTGCCCGTGCAGGCGCACGTTGCGGTGGTGCTCGACCCAGTGGAACTGCCAGAAGCCGCCCTTCTTGCGGCCGCGCTCGTGCAGCACGTACTTGTGGATCAGCCACTCGCCCGCGTTCGCGTAGAGGAGCCCCAGCGGAATCCCGATCACGACTCACCTCCGTTCTTCACGCCTCGAAGAACCTGCCCGCCAAATACTGACCGGACAGTCATCCTTTTATATGACATGGGACCGCCGGTGTCCAGTCGCTCGTCGGCGCGCCTCCCGCGCGGTGAAGCACCGCAGCCGGATGCATCGTCTCCGTCGTCGATCGCGGTGAAGCGAGCGCCGAAGGAGCGCCCCGGCCCGCCCGGCGGCAAGCGCGACGTCAACCGCAAGCGGCGGACGCAGGCGATCGCCCAGGCCGCGCTCGCGCTCTTCCTCGAGAAGGGCGTCGAGACCGTCACGATCGACGACATCGCGCGCGAGGCCGACGTCGCCAAGGGCAGCTTCTACCGGTACTTCGAGGACAAGACCGAGCTCGTCGTCGCGCTCTTCGAGCCGATGTCGACGCTCCTGCGCGACGCGCTGCAGCGCTGCGAGGCCGCGCTCGAGGCCGCCGACGATCGCGCCTCGCTCCTCCGCGCGTACCAGGGGCTCGCGCAGGATCTGATCCCGATCGCGATCGGTCACCTCGATCCGGTGCGCCTCTACCTGCAGGAGAACCGCGCGCCCGGCCACGGCGCGCGCGCGCCGATCCGCGCGATCGCGATGGACGTCGAGAAGCGGGCGGTGCGCCTGACGCAGATCGCGGTCGATCGCGGCCTGCTCGGCATCCCCGATCCGCGCATCTCGGCGCTCGCCGTCGTCGGCGCGATCGAGCAGCTCGCGCTCGGCTTCCTCGGCGGCCGCCTCGACGCGCCGCCGCCCGAGGTCGCGGCGACGCTGATCGATCTGATGCTCGAGGGTCTGCGCATCCGTCGATGAGCGCCGACGACGAGAGCGCGACGCGCGCGCCGCAGGCGACGGCCGACGACCCCGAGGGCAATCCGTTCCGCTCGCTGTTCGCGGTGATCTCCGGGTTCGTCGTGCTGTGGATCCTCGGCGCGCTCTACGTCGGCGTGCTGGGCTCGCTCGCGGGCGCGCAGTTCCCCGGTGAGGGCCCGCCGACGACGGTGGGGCTCGCGCTCCTGCTGCTCGGGATCGCGCCGAACGGCATCGTCGCCGGCCTGCTCACCGGGCGCGTCGCGGGGTTCGCGCCGATCGTGCACGCGGCCGTGCTCGGCGGGCTCGTGGGCTTCGTCGGGATGATGAGCAGCGATCAGGCGCAGGGCATGCCGTGGTGGTTCGCGCTCGGGCGCATCGTGCTGCCGACCGTCTTCGTCGTACTGGGCGGCGCGATCGCGCGCGTCGCGCCCCGCCGCGCCGTCGCGAAGCGCGCATGAGCCGCACGATCGCGGCGCTGCACGAGCGCTGGCCGATCGCCGGCAAGTTCGAGATCGCGCGAGGGCGCAAGACGCACGCCGACGTGGTCGTGGTGACGATCTCGGAGGACGGTCTCGAGGGGCGCGGCGAGGCGGTGCCGTACGCTCGCTTCGGCGAGAGCGTCGAGGGCGTATGCGCTGCGATCCGGGCGCTCGCACCGGCGATCGAGCGTGGCCTCGATCGGCGCGGGCTCGCCGGCTCTGCGCGAGGTGCGGCGCGGAGCGCGATCGATCTGGCGCTCTGGGATCTCGAGGCGAAGCGCGCGGGCCGCGACGTCGCGGAGCTCGCCGGCCTCGAGCGGCCGAGCACGATCGCGACCGCGATCACGATCTCGATCGACGCCCCCGAGTCGATGGGCGACGCGGCGCGCGCGCTGCGCGAGCGGCCGCTGCTCAAGATCAAGCTCGCCGGGGACGGCCTCGATCTCGAGCGCGTGCGCGCGGTGCGCTCCGCGGCGCCGGACCCGACGCTCTGGGTCGACGCCAACGAGGGCTGGGATCTCGCGACCTACGATGCGCTCGCGCCTCGGCTGGCGGAGCTCGGCGTCGCGATGATCGAGCAGCCGCTGCCCGAGGCCGGCGATCGCGCGCTGATCGGACGCGCGCGCCCGGTGCCGATCTGCGCCGACGAGTCGGCCCACGACGCCGCGGGGATCGCGGCGCTCGCCGATCGCTACGACGCGATCAACGTGAAGCTCGACAAGGCCGGCGGGCTGACCGGCGCGATCGAGACGATCGACGCGGCGCGCGCCTGCGGGCTGCGCGTCGTGCTCGGATGCATGGTCGCGACGTCGCTCTCGATCGCGCCCGCGTGCCTGCTCGCGTCGCGCGCCGATCTCGTCGACCTCGACGGCTCCGTGCTGCTGGCGCGTGATCGCGAGGGCGGCGCCCGCATCGCCGACGGCCGCCTGATCCCGCCCGCGCCCGAGCTCTGGGGCGGCGGGCGCTGATCTACGAATCGTAGATCGTTGATCCTACGATTTCCGCCGACACCGCCCCCGAGCTGCGGGATTGGCCGTGAATTGCAGGAATTCGCGGCTGGTCCGACGCCTGCTCCAGGGCTGCTCCGAACCTCGAAAGGAGCTCCCCGATGAACGTACGGATCCCGAACCGCCGCAGGCGCGCATGGGGCCTCGCCGCGGCCGCGGTCGCGCTCGCCGCCGGCGGCATCGTGCTCTCGAGCACGCCCGAGCCCGCGAGCGCCGTCCCCATGATCACCACCACGGCCGGCACGAGCACGGCGATCGCCGGGGGCGACGCGTCGTCGCGCGCCGAGCTCCACGGCCCGGGCGTCGACGGGTTCTTCGCGTTCACCGAGGGCGCGGTGCTCGCGGGCGGTCTTCGCGAGATCTACGCCGAGCTGCGCCTCACCGGGGCCGCGGGCGGCGTCGAGCGTCGCGCGCCGGTGTCGCTCGCGGTCGTGCTCGATCACTCCGGGTCGATGTCGGGCGACAAGATCATCGAGGCGCGCGAGGCCGTCGTGTCGCTGCTCGCGCGCATGCACGACGACGATCGGCTGGCGGTCGTCGTCTACGATCACGAGGCGCAGGTCCTGCAGCCGCTCGCGCGCGTGCGTGAGCTCCGCGCGACGCTGCCCGCGCGGATCCGCGAGATCACCGCGACCGGGGGCACGAACATCCCCGCGGGCATGTACCTCGGCGCGACCACGCTCGCGGCCGCGCCCGGCGACACGGTGCGCCGGCTCGTGCTGATCTCGGATGGTCAGGACGGCTCGGGCGAGACGCTCGCGTCGATCACCGGGCGCGTCGCGGAGCGCGCCTCGGAGCGCGTCACGACGTCGTCGCTCGGAATCGGCGTCGACTACGACGAGCGCTTCCTCAGCAGCGTCGCAGACGCCGGGCACGGCAACTACGCGTTCCTCGCGGAGAGCGCGATGCTCGATCCCTTCCTGCGGGTCGAGCTCGAGCAGGCCGCGAGCACGGTCGCCGAAGACGTGATCGCGGAGATCGATCTCCCGCCCGGCGCCACGCTGCGGAATGCGCACGGCGCGATCGCGTCGATCGACGGCTCGCACCTGCGGCTGCCGCTCGGATCGCTGTTCTCGGGGGAGCGGCGCAAGGTCGTGCTCGAGCTCGCGGCCCCGATCGGTGCGCCGGGCACGCTCGCGACCGCTGCGGTGCAGGTGCGCTACAGCACGATCGCCGATGGCGAAGCGCACGCGATCGACGGCGGCCGCGCCGCGGTGCGTGCGGTCGCGACCGCCAGCGAGGTCGACGCCGCGCGCGACGCCGAGCTCCACGCGGACGCGCTCTCGACCGCGATCGACGCGCAGCAGATCGCGGCGACGACCGCGTGGCAGGCCGGCCGTCGCGAGGAGGCGCTCCAGCTGACCGACGCGCACCTGGCG
>JALYRN010000037.1 GCA_030855295.1 Myxococcota bacterium
CGTCACGACGTGGTTCTCGTCGACATCGATCGCGAAGGCCGCGGCGACGGTCGAGATGTCGTCCATGCGTCGCTTGCTGACCTTGTAGAAGCGCTGGATTCGCGCGGCCGGCAGAGGGATGCGCACCGCGCGCAGGATCTCCCCCGGCGCGAGCGCGGTCTTGCGGTACGCGGTGAAGAGCTCGTCGATCGGCACGACGCGATCGCCGTCTCTGGTGGCGACCACGATCTCCGCGCCGAGCGCGAGCAGCACCGGCGGCGAGTCGCCGATCGGCGAGGCGGTCATCAGGTTGCCGCCGAGCGTCGCGCGCGTCCGGATCAGCCGCGACGAGAAGAGCGGGAGCAGCTGATCGAGCAGCGGGAGCTTGCCGTGCAGCGCTTCCTCGACCGACGCGAGCGGCTCGGCCGCGCCGATCTCGATCGCGCGCTCGGTGGCGCGCACGCCGCGCAGCTCCGCGATCTGATCGAGCGCGAGCAGACCATCGAAGCGCGTGTGACGCTGGTTGATCTCGACCACGAGATCGGTGCCGCCCGCGATGATCGTGAGCCCCGGCTCGCGCGCCAAGATCTCGAGCGCGTCCGCGAGCTGCGTCGGCCGGTGGAAGCTGCGCGACGGCGAGCCGTTCGCCGCGCTCGCGTACGAGAGCGGCTCGGGCGGCGGCGCCGCCTGCGCGAGGCGCGCGCGATGGAGATCGTGGGCGCGCGCGGCGTCCTTGGTGCGGATCGTCGCGAGCTCGACCGCCGCGTCGCGGATCGGACGGTAGCCCGTGCAGCGACAGAGGTTTCCGCCGAACGACTCCTCGTCGAGCGGGCCCTCGTCGGCGCGGTAGTACTCGGCGAAGAGCGAGACGACGAAGCCCGGCGTGCAGTAGCCGCACTGCGAGCCGCCGCCGGCCGCCATCGCGCGCTGCACCGGATGGAGCGCCGCGCTCGAGCTCGCGATCCCCTCGACGCTGACGATCTCGCGGCCGTGCGCCTGCGCGAGCAGGAAGAGGCAGGAGTTGAGCGCCTCGTAGCGCGTGCGTCCGTCGGGCCCGGTCGCGACCAGCGCCACCGCGCACGCGCCGCACTCGCCCTCGGCGCAGCCTTCCTTGCTGCCGCTCGCGCCGCTCGCACGCAGCCAGTGCAGCAGGGTGACGTTGGGATCGACCCCTCGCGCCTCTACCTCGCGCCCGTTGAGCCGGAACCGGATCGCATCGCTCGACATCGGTCCGCGCATCCTACCTGCGGATCGCGACCGGAGGGCAACCTGGAGAGCGCGCGCGCGGCTCGCGTGACATCCGGCGCGCCGCCGCTATCCTCGCGCCCGCAATGTCGCGTGCCCGCGAGATCGGTCGTCGCGTCGCTCTGCCGGCGCTGATCTGGGCCGTCACCGCGGCGCTCTACGTCGCCTTCACCGGCCCGCGCACGCAGGGGCCCACGCCCGACAACCACTACGTGCACCTCGCGGAGTCGTATCTGCACGGGCAGCTCGGCGTGATGGGCAACACGCCGCCCGGGACGAACGACTGGGCCTGCTACGACAGTGAGATCGCCGACGTGTGCCCGCCCGGGGCGTTCACGCGCCCGCGCGAGACGCAGCGCTGGTACGTCTCGTTCCCGCCGTTCCCCGCCGTCGTGCTGATGCCGGTGGTCGCGGTCCTCGGACCGAACGTGCCGGACGCGCTCTTCTGGGCGCTCTTGGCGGGGCTCGGTCCGGCGCTGCTCTTTCTGCTGCTGCGCCGTCTGCGCGACACCAAGAAGAGCGATCGCACCGTGCGCGACGATCTGCTGCTGACGCTGCTGTTCGCGTTCGGCACCGTCTACTTCTCGACGTCGGTGCAGGGGACGGTGTGGTTCGCGGCGCACGTGGTCGGCGTCTCGCTGATCGTGCTGTATCTCTACTTCGCGATCGACGCGCGGCGGCCGGTGCTCGCGGGGTTGATGCTCGGGCTCGCGTTCCTGACGCGGCCGACGACCGCGGCGCTCGTGATCTTCTTCGCGATCGAGGCGCTGCGCGTCGCGCGCGCGGGCACCGAGCCGGACTACGGCGAGTCGTCGAGCGTGCCGCGGCGCGTGTTCCTGTGGCTGACGCGCGTGAAGTGGCGCGTGGCGCTGCGGCGCTGGGCGATGTTCGCGGCGCCGATCCTGGTGATCGGCGCGATCGCGATGTGGATGAACGAGGAGCGCTGGGAGAACCCGTTCGAGTTCGGGCACCGGTACCTGATGATCCGGTGGCGCGGGCGCATCGAGACGTGGGGGCTCTTCAGCTACCACTATCTCTCGAAGAACCTCGCGGTGTTCTTCGCGTCGCTGCCGTGGCTGACGGCGCACGACCCGCACGTGATCATCAGCCGCCACGGGCTGGCGCTGTGGTTCACGACGCCCGCGCTGCTGCTCGTGCTGTGGCCGAAGAAGGTCGACGCGACGATGGTCGCGCTCTACCTGGCGGCGGCCGCGGTCGCGATCTGGAACCTGCTCTATCAGAACAGCGGCTGGGTCCAGTTCGGATATCGGTTCGCGCTCGACTACCTGCCGCTGCTCTTCGTGCTGCTCGCGCTGGGGCGGCGGCGGTTCGGGAGCGGGTTCGTCGCCGCGATGATCTTCGCGATCGTGGTCAACACGTTCGGCGCGATCACCTTCGATCGCGCGGGGCAGTTCTACGACGACGACGCCTCGCAGGACCGCGTCTTCCAGCCGGACTGAGCGTCGTGAGGCACCGCACGTAAGCCGGAACCGATCCGCGAGCCGACGCGTCGGAGCAGACGCCATGCGGATCCATCACAGTGTCCTGACCATCGTCGCGGCGATCGCCGCGCTCACCGTCTCGTCTCTCGCGCGCGCCGACGACCCAGGAGACCGAGCGCTCCTCGAGGCCTCGGTCGGGATCGGCGTGGCCGACCGATCGAGCACCGGCATCGGCGACCCGCTGCTCGGGATGGGGTACGACCAGAGCTTCGGGCCGCTCGCGTCGCTCGACGTGCGGCTCTTCGTCGCGGACGGCGACTACGCGTACGTGCGGCACGGGCCGGTGCTGCGCGCGGCGCATCATGCGGGGCCGTCGATGGGCACGTGGACGGGGCACGCGTTCCGCGCGACGTCGTTCGATCTCGGCTACGCGGGACGGGTCGAATTCCGCTGCATGCGCAGCGACGAGATGCGCGTGCACCTCGGCGGGTTCGTCGGCATCACCGGGCTGCATGCCGACGCCGGTCGCGGCGACGTCGAGCGAGCGAACACCGACGGCGCGACGATCGAGGCCGCGCGCACGCTCGACCATGCAGCGCTCGGCGGCGTGCTCGGCGTGAACCTCGACCTGCACTTCGGCGCGTTCCTCGTCGGCGTCGGCGTCGACCTGCACCAGTGGTTCGGCATCGACACACGGGTCGCACGCGACCTGATGCTCGCGGCCCAGCTCCGCGTCGGAGTCGACCTCCCCCTCTGACGAATCGCGAAGAACTGTGAAGCGGAGTGATGCAAAGTTATAGGGGGTTGGCCGCGAGCGTCTAGAAGCGCTGTGATTCCAGGTACTTGGAAAGGCGGTGCGTGTCCCTGCTCCGGATGGGAGGGGGAGGCGGTTGCTTGTTGAATCTGGTCCAACAGCGTAGCTTGCTCGCGCCGACGCGGTTCGGCGGGAGGGCGCGCGATGACTTGGAGATCGATCTTCGGGGCTGCACTGCTCGTGACGACGCCGACGCTGGTCGCGTGCTCCGAGAGCAACCCGAGCACACCAGACGCCGCGGTGGCGTTCGACGGCGAGCTGCCGCTCGGCGAGGTGACGTACCACGGTGACGTGCGCCCGATCCTCGCGGAGCACTGCGTGGGATGCCACGTCGAGGGCGGCATCGGCCCCTTCCCGCTCGACACCTACGAGACGACGGCGCCGATCGCGACGCGCATCGCGCAGGTGACCCGCGACCGCATCATGCCGCCGTATCTCGCCGATGCGTCGGGCGACTGCCAGTCGTTCGACGATCCGCAGTGGCTCACCGATCGCGAGCTCGACACGCTCGCCGCGTGGGACGAGCAGGGCGAGCCGCTCGGCGACCCCGCGACGCCGGCGCCGGTCGCGCCGACGCTGCCGACGCTCGACGGAGAGCTGACGACGATCGACATCGGCATCGACTACGCCGCCGACACCACGGGGCCCGACGACTATCGCTGCTTCATGGTCGAGGCGCCGTTCGCCGACGAGTACTTCCTGACCGGCCACGAGGTGCACCCCGGCAACCGCGCGACCGTGCACCACGTGATCGTGTTCTCGCCCTTCGACGACGAGGCGACCACGCAGGCGCGCGAGTACGACGCGGCCGATCCCGAGCCCGGCTACACGTGCTTCGGTGCGCCCGGCGTCGACGCGTTCCCGGTCGTGCTCTGGGCGCCCGGCGCCGGCGCGACGAACTACCCCGCGGGCACCGGCATCCGCATGGCCGGCGGCGCGCCGCTGATCGTGCAGGTTCACTACAACACGCTCGCCGGCAACGGCACCGATCGCACCTCGGTCGATCTCGAGACCGCGACCTCGGTGCCGCGCGCCGCGCGCATCATCCCGGTCGCCGACTTCGACCTCGCGCTCGCGCCGCGCATGTCCTCCGTCGAGACCACCGACACCTGGGACCTGTCGCTCTTCACGCGCGGCGCCGCGCTGCCGCTGACGATCTACGGCACCTTCCCGCACATGCACACGCTCGGTCGCACGCTGCGCGTCGAGCACATCCGCGAGTCGGACTCCGCGGAGCAGTGCCTGGTCGACGTCCCGCGCTGGGACTTCAACTGGCAGCTCGCGTACTTCTACGAGCGGCCGCTGACGATCTCGACGCTCGACTCGATCCGCATCACCTGCGGCTACGACACGTCGTCGCGCAGCGACATGGTCACGTGGGGCGAGGGCACGCAGGACGAGATGTGCCTCAACTTCTTCTACGTCGTGATCGCCGGCGGGCTCTGATCGACGCGAGATCGGCGACGTAGAGACGTAGAGAAGGCGAGCTCGACCGCGCGGTCGGGCTCGCCTTCGTCGTTGGCGGCGCCCGCGCATGGCTCCTCGGCGCGAAGGTTCGGGGCGGTAGCCGACTCGCTCGTCGTACTCACACTCGCACTCACACGTATCCTAGGCGGATGATGTCGCGGTCTGCCCATCTGATGCGACTCGGTGCTGCGCTGATCCTCGCCGGCGGCTGCGGCGAGAACGAGCGCGCGATGTCGCCGCCGCAACCCGCTCCGCCACACCCCGCCGCCGAGACCGCGCAGCCGGAGGAGGCTGCTGGGCCGACCGATCCCTGGGCTCTGCTGCTCGCGTTCGATCTGGGTGGGCGCGGTGTGTCGATACAGAGCTTCCCGCTCGCGGATGGACCGTCGATCGCGCGCTACGGCGCGCTCGCGATGCGCATCTGCCACGAGGACGATCCCGTCCTCTCGGTGCTCGCACTGGGCGATGGCGCGGACCTCACTCGCGATGTCGAGCGAAGGCGGGCCGGGCTGCGCTGCGGGCGCTTCCTCGCGGAGCACGTGCCGCCCGGCGCCCGGACGCACGTCGTGGAGATCGATCGTGACCGATACGATCGGCCGCTCGCGGTCTTCGCCATCGCGACGACGATCGCCGATACCGATGCGCTCGCGCATGTCTTGCCGAGCTTCCGGCGCGAGTCTCGCGGGCCTCATGCGCTCCTCTGCGAGCCGTTCGTCGCCGACGGGCGCTCGTGCGCCGAGCGCAACGACAGCTACGATCACGCGGTCGCGGTGGTCGGCGGCTACGTGGTCGCGGGCGCTTACGTGACGCTCGCGGCGTTGCTGGAGTGGGAACGCTTCGGACTGTTGCTCACGCTCCTCGACGGCATCGGACCCCGCGTCGGCGATGCCGACGTCGGGCTCGACTTCCCTGCTCTGAACGGGCGCTGGATGATCGGTCCGCGGCGGTGGCTGCCGTTCACGATCGACGGGAGCTCGGACGATCTGTCCACGGCTGTGCGGACGCAGGCGCGGGCGGTGGGCTGGGATCGCGGGATGGCCTCCGGTCTCATCGTGATCGAGCCGCGCTGCGAGAGCGATTCGTGTCCGGCGCGCGAGGCGCTCGCCGCCGCGCTCCGCGCATACCACGAGGGGTGGAAGCAGACGGCGCGCGCTCGCATGGACGAGCTGTTCGCCGACGCCGATCCGACGGACCCGTCGGACGCGTGCATGCGCGCGCAGGAGACCGCGCGCGTCGCGGCGATCGAGGGAGCGAGCATCGAAGCGAACGCGAGCATCCGGATGCGCTTCCCTACCGTGGAGCCGAGCGCCGAGTGCGTGCGCCTCGACCGCGGCAGGCTCGAGCGCGCGGCCGCCCGGGTGCAGGAGGCGCTCGGTCCGATCTGATCCGCCCAGCAGACCCGACGGGACCACATCGACTGACGCTCGTCGACGACGCAAGCCGTGCAGGGCGCGGCCACCATTCGCCGAGCTCGATGACCGCGACATGATGCGTCGCGCGTTCTGACGCGCCGCTCAGCGCGTCGGGAGCGGCGCGCAGGCGCTGCCGTAGATCGCGCGCTGCACGGACGACGCGAGAGGACGGCAGCTCCAGCCCTCGCCGCACGCGTCGTCGCTGGTGCAGACCGCGGTGCAGCGGCGCGTGCGGTCGGGCATGCGCACGCACATGTTGCCGATGTCGCCGCAGTCGGCGTTGACGCTGCAGAGCTCGCCGATCATCTCGGCGTCGGCGTAGGGGTGCAGCTGCGGCGCGTCGTCGATGCCGTGCATGCCGTACATCGTGTGGAAGCCCCAGCCGCTGTTGTCGTCGAGGTCGGTCAGCAGCGAGCGCACGGTGCGCGGGCGGTGGCGGCCGCGCGAGTCGCGCTCGATGAGGCGCGAGAGGAAGTCCTGCACGGCGGCGGGCGTGCTCGCGTTCGAGAACGAGGTGGTGGTGATCACGTCGAGGTTGCGGAGATCGGGCTTGTTCGGGTTGCGGCGGAACGCGGCGCCGATCTGGTAGGTGTCGCAGCCCTCGGCGAGCACGATCTGGTAGCGGTCGGCGGGCATCTCCGCGGTCTCGAGCTCGCTGTCGTCGAGGTCGCCCTCGGAGGTGGTGCGCCAGTTGGCGAGCGCGAAGCCGTAGAAGGGGCCGCTGTGGCCCGAGTAGACGATGACGTCGCGCGTGGCGAGAGAGCCGCGCATGTCGTCCTCGAGCTGGCGGCCGCCCGCGTCGGTGTCGGGGTCGACGTCGCTGTCGTCGCGGCCGTAGAAGATGCGGACCTCGAGCTGGATGGTGCGGCCGTTCGCGCGGAGCGTGCGGGTGTAGGGGCCACTGTCGCGACGGAGCTCTTCGAAGGACGCGACCGGCGCGCGGAAGCCCTGGGCGCGCAGCCAGGAGTGGAGCGCGCTCGCGTGCTGCACGTGGTAGGCGTCGTGGTAGTCCCAGCCGAAGTGCACGTCGATGTCGAGGACGCCGTCCTCGAAGAGGCGCACGTAGTCGAACCACGCGTCCTGCGACTCGACCTCGCGGCGGATCGTCACCTCGAGATCGAGGCGGCGCGAGGCGTCGGTGGTCGACGGGTTCCACGCGGACCACGGCGCGCTGCGGTACCACTCGGCGTTGGTCTCGAGGCGCGCCATCTCGGCGTTGGTGGGGCGGCCGACGGTGAGCGTGAAGAGGCGCGCGGTCGCGCTCGGGCCGGGGCGCGTGGGCAGGCGCGTCATGAGATCGACGCGGCCGGCGACGAGCTGCTCGAAGTCGAAGGCGTACGTGAGCGGCGCGGTCTCGCGGACGTTCAGCGCGGCGTAGTCGCCGGCCTTCGACATCGCGCCGAAGCCGCCGAACTGCGCGTTGGCGTCGTCGTCGGACTTGTCGACGAGGTACTGGTTGAGGAACCACGCGAGCGCGATCTGGCGCAGGGCGATCAGCTCGTGGGCGCGGGCGAGGCGATCTTCGTCGCTGCGGTCGGCGTACTCGTCCTCGAGGACGACGGTGTCGGTGCCGGCGATGACGAACTCGCGCGCGGACATCGAGAGGAAGTCGTCCTCTTTGCCCTCGCCGACGATCTCGCCGTCCTCGATGAGCTCGTCGAGGGGCATCTCGAGGCCGGGCTCCACCGGGGCGCACGCGCCGAGGCCGAGGAGCCCGAGGAGCGGAACCAGCTTGGTGTAGGACGACGTGCTCGAGTGCGGCATGGGGGCGCCTAGAGCACCACGTGTGCCGCGGGTCGAAGGCGCGAGATCGAAGGAGAACGCGATGGCCGGAGCGGGAGGTGGAAGCTCGGGTGGCCGGTCACCGGGGTCGGGGCTCCCCGGGGTGCGAAATTATCGAAAGTTATGGGGGGTTGGCCGCGGGCGGCGAAAACACGCGTGGTTTCGTGTAGTTGCGGAGGCGGTGCGTGTCCCTCTATTCGGCGGGGAGGGGGGCGGGGAGGGGGTGGCGCTCGGCGAGGGTGTCGTGCTCGGGGGCGGGGCGCATGCCGATGCCGACGGTGCCGTAGGCCTCTTCGCCGTGCAGGACGATGTCGAGGCCTTCGTTCTCGACCTCGGCCTCGGGACGCAGGCCCATGACCTTGTCGATGATCTTGAGCAGGCCGAGGGAGACGATCGCGGCGTACGCGCCGGTGACGACGACGCCCAGGATGTTCTCGAGGAAGAGCGCAGTGCCGCCGAACGCGAGGCCGTCCGCGCCCGCCGGGTTCCACACCGTCGAGGCGAGCACGCCCGTCAGGACCGCGCCGAGCGCGCCGCCGACGCCGTGCACGCCGAACGCGTCGAGCGCGTCGTCGTACCCGAACCGCGACTTCATCAGCACGCCGAGGTAGCAGACGACGCCCGCCGCCAGGCCGATGCCGACCGCCGCGATCGGACCGCAGAAGCCCGCCGCCGGCGTGACCGCGACCAGGCCCGCGACCAGGCCCGACGCCACGCCGAGCGCGCTCGGCTTCTTGTGCCGCACCCACTCGATGCTCGCCCACGAGAGCGCGCCCGCGCCCGCCGCGACGTGCGTGTTCATCAGCGCGAGCGCCGCGATGCCGCCCGATCCCAGCGCGCTGCCCGCGTTGAAGCCGAACCATCCGAACCACAAGAGACCCGCCCCCAGCAGCGTCATCGTCAGGTCGTGCGGGAGCATCTTCTTCTTCGGGTATCCGAGGCGCGGCCCGAGCACGAGCGCGAACACCAGCGCGCTGATGCCCGAGCTCAGGTGCACCACCGTGCCGCCCGCGAAGTCGAGCGCGCCGCGGGTCGCGAGCCAGCCGCCCGGTCCCCACGTCCAGTGCGCGAGCGGGTCGTACACGAGCGTCGTCCACGCGAGCGTGAACACGACGTACGAGCTGAACTTCACGCGCTCCGCGAACGCCCCGCTGATGAGCGCGGGCGTGATGATCGCGAACATCATCTGGTACACGCAGAAGAGCAGGTGCGGGATGGTCTGCCCATCGCGCGGCTCGAGCGTCACGCCGGCCAGGAAGAGGTGGTCGAGGCCGCCGATGACGCCACCGACCGTCGGCGCGAACGCGAGCGAGTACCCGATCACGACCCACTGGATGGTCACGAGACCCAGCGCGAAGAACGAGTGCATGAACGTCGAGAGCACGTTCTTGCTGCGCACCAGCCCGCCGTAGAAGAGCGCGAGGGCGGGTGTCATGAGCAGGACGAGCGCCGCCGAGACGAGCACCCACGCGGTATCTGCGCCGTTGATCTCCATCGCGTCTCCCCGAGCCGTGGCGAACGCGCCATCGGCGATGTCGGGGAAGCTAGCGGCGGAGTGTTTCCGGCAGGTGAACGCGCCGCTAAAAGTGACGCACCGCGTCGAGCCGCGCGGGCTCCTGTCGACTCAGAACCAGCCGGCGAGCGAGAGACCCGCGTGGTTCGGTCCGACGTTCGGAACGACCACGAACGGGATTCCGCCGCCCGCGTCGGCGCTCGCGGGCTCGGTGTCGTTCATCGTCGCGATGCCCGCGACCAGCAGCGCGGTGCCCGCCGCCTGGAGCAGGCCGTCGATGATCAGCCACGTGCCCCAGTCGTCCTGCTCGAAGCTGGTCGGCTTCACGCCGAGCTGCACCCACGGACCGGCGATCGGGATGAAGGACACGCCGCGGAACGTCTCCCAGCGCTCGTCGTAGCCCGAGAAGAGACCGGTGCCCGCGAAGAGCCCGGTGACGAAGTTCGCGATCCAACCCGCGCCGAGCATGACGGCGCCGCCGATGATCATCCCGCGGCTCGCGCGCGAGGGCTCGGGCGGCGGAGGCTCGGTCGGCGCGTACCCCTGCTGGGTCTGCACGTATGGCGACTGCTGCACGTAGCCCTGCGGCGCCTGCGGCTGGGGCTGTCCGTACACCTGCGGCTGCGGCTGCGGCTGCGGCTGCGGAACGACCGGGATGATCACGACCTGAGGCTGGGCGGCGGGGGGCGTGACGACGACCTCACTCTGCTCGTCGGGAGGGATCGGCGGCGGCGCGTCCTGCGCCATGGCGCGCGCCGGCCCGACGCTGATCGCACCGCCGACGCTGATTGCACCGCCGACGCTGATTGCACCGCCGAGGCTGATCGCACAGCCCAGCACCAGCGTCGCGATCCCCTTGCTCCAGGCCGACGTCGTTCCTCGTTGCATCTCTCCCCCTTCGCGCGTGTCGCGCCGGATCTTCGCAGCTGCGCGGCGCCGGGTCGAGTTTGCCCGGCCTGCCGGACCGTCAGCCGTCGTCACGATCGTCGTCGCCGGGAGCGCGCACGTCGAAGCGCCGCATCAGCCGCTGGATGTACCGGCGGTTCGTTCCGACCGCGCGCGCGGCGCCGCTGACGCTGCCGCCGCTCTTCGCGAGCGCGCGCTCGAGGTACGCGCGCCAGAACGTCGACTCGAAGCGCTCCTGCGCCTGATCGATCGGCAGATCCAGGAACGCACCGAAGTCGGCGGGCAGCGCGCTCCCGGCGCTCGCCTCGCCGTGCGCGACCGCCGGGCCGTCGTCGGCGCCGTGCTCGCGCAGCACGACGGCCCGCTCCAGCGCGTTGCGCAGCTCCCGCACGTTGCCCGGCCACGCGCGGCTCGCGAACGTGCGCACCAGCTCCGGCGGCGCCTCCGAGCCCGGCGCGAAGCGCTCGTAGAAGTGACGCACCAGCATCGGGAGATCGTCCATGCGCGTGCGCAGCGCCGGCATCGTCACGCTGACGACCGCCAGCCGGAAGTAGAGATCCTCGCGGAAGCGCCCGCGGTTCACCTCCGCCGCGAGCTCGCGATGCGTCGCCGCGATCACGCGCACGTCGAAGGGGCGCCAGCGCGACTCGCCGACCCTCGAGACCTGGCGGCTCTCGAGCACGCGCAGCAGCTTCGGCTGGAGCTCGAGCGGGAGCTCGCCGATCTCGTCGAGGAAGAGCGTGCCTCCGTGCGCCGCCTCGAACACGCCGCTGCGATCGGCGACCGCGCCCGAGAACGCGCCGCGCACGTGCCCGAAGAGCTCGCTCTCGACCAGGCTCGGCGCGACCGCGCTGCAGTCGAACGTGACGAAGGGCGCGTCGGCGCGCGGCGAGTGCGTGTGGATCGCCTCGGCCGCGAGCTCCTTTCCGGTGCCGGTCTCGCCGTGGATCAGCACCGTCGCGTCGGTCGGCGCGACTCGCTCGAGCACCGAGAACGCGCGCCGCATCTCGACGCTCGCGCCGAGCAGCGCGCCGAATCGCGTCGAGGTCGAGAGCGCGATCTCGAGCGGACGATCGGCCGATGTCGCGCGGATCGCGGTGTGCCCGAGCTGGATCAGCGAGCCCGGCGCGAGCAGCGCGCTGAGGATGCGCACGCCGTCGATCGTGGTGCCGTTGGTCGACCCGAGATCTTCGACCTGGATCGTGCCCGCGCGCAGGTGCACCTGGAAGTGTCGCCGCGACACCGAGGGATCGGTCAGCACCAGATCGTTGTCGCGCGACGCGCCGACGCGCAGCGTGCCGCGCTGCGCGTCGACCTTCTTCCCGAGGTCGGGGCCCGACACCACGCTGAGCTCGAGCCCCGGCAGCTCGAGCCGCGGGCGCAGGCGATCGACGATCTCGGTCACGCGGCGATCAAGCTATCAGAACCGCACGCCCGTCAGCGGATCGAACGATACCGCGCGTCCTGCACGATCGTGCGGATCAGCGAGCGGAAGTCGTGACCGCTCCCCTCGAAGCTCGACGCCAGCTCGGGGAGCCAGGTGATGCCCTCCTCGGCGGTGATGTCGCGCCCGAGAAGATGCTGCGCCATCGAGCGCGCCGCGCATCGCGTCAGCGCCTCCTGCGCGCCCTCGCGCTCGAGCAGCGCGCGCGGTCCCTCGTCGATCGCCGCGACCTCGGCGTCGGTGCGCCACGCTGCGACCTGCAGCGTGCCCGCCCACATCTCGCGCTCGAGCTCGTTGCCCGCGTTGCGCGGCGTGACGTAGTAGAGATCGCAGCGCCGTCCCGCGCCGCCGGTCGCGGTCCGGCAGCTCGTGTCGACGACCGGCAGCTCGCTCGGCGACAGATAGCCGTGCGTCCCGTTGAACCGCCAGCGACCCCAGTGCGCGGCCGCCGGCTCGAGGCGCTCGTGGCACGACGCGCAGCCGCAGCGCGTCGAGAGGTTCGGATCCGACGAGCACGGATCGGTCGCCGCCGGCAGGCCCTCGGCGGACGACTCGAAGGGCTGACAGAGGAACGCGGTGTAGTAGCGGTTTGCGCGGCCGCGATGGCTGGCGAAGCGCATCAGGTAGAGCAGCGTCGTCAGCGCGCCGCTGTGCGGCTCGTCGCGCTCGACGGCGCGCCACTCGCGATCCGAGTAGTCGACCTCGGGCAGCGCGCCCATCGCCTCCTCGAAGCTCACGCCGGTGCTCGAGTGCCGGTAGTAGTGCGCGGCCGGTCCGTTGAGGTAGGTCGCGCGGGTGCGGAGCGCGTCGAAGTAGTCGCCTCCTCCGCGGATCACCGACTCGAAGATGCGCAGCGGCTCTTCGACGAGCGCGTCGCGCACTTCCTGCTCGGTGCCGCCCGTGCCGCGGGTCAGACAGTAGCGGAGCTGAGGGCCGCAGCCGCAGCCGGGATCGTTGATGACGTCGGGCCCGCACGCGCCCATCGTGCCGGTCGCGACCGCCTGCGCGTCGAACGCGCACACGCGGACCTCGGTGTCGGGCGCCCAGTACGGGCGCGTCATCACCCAGCCGTCCATCCGGCATCCCTCGCCGTCGCTGCAGCGCTCGGCGTTGCGCGGCGCCGGCGCGCCCAGCGCGGTTCCGCCGTGGTAGCCCTCGATCATCGGCAGCGCGCGGCCCGCGGCGTCGAAGCGCGTGTGCGCGACGTCCAAGCAGCTCACGCCCGCCTCGTTCCGAAAGACACGCCCCGCCTGCGACGCGTAGTAGACGCTGTTCGCGCCGGTGCGCGCGACGTCCAGACGGTGCCGGGTGCTGACGATGTTCGGGATGTCGCCGAGCGAGCCCCAGAGCAGCGCGCGATGGTAGCTGCGCATGCGCGCGAAGAACTCGTCGCTCGCGAGCATCGCGTCGACGATCGCGCCATCGACGTCCTCGGCGTCGCGCACCGACGCGTACTCCGCCTCGGTCGGGATGCGGCCCAGCAGATCGAGCGACATCTGGCGCAGGAGCCGGAAGCGATCGATCGAGTCGACCGGCGCGCAGGTGGGCGCGTCCTGCGCCGCGATGGGCGCGGTGATGGCGCCGGAGGCGAGCGCGAGCATCGCGAGGGTGAGCGGAAGCGCGGCGGAGATGTTGGTTCGTCGCATCGTTCTCTCCTGTCGCCTCAAGCAGCGGGGATCAGCGAGCGGATCGGCTCGACGCGGTAGGCGCTCGCGTCGAGGCCCGCCGCCGTGACGAGCGTCGCCATCACGTGCTCGGGGCGGAGCTGCAGGCCCTCTCCGGAGACCGGCCGGCCTGTGGTCTCGTCGACGCGCAGCAAGCCGAGGTCGTCGGGGTTGGTCGCGCCGAACACCGCGGGCACCAGCCCGCCGAACACCAGCATCGACGCGGCGAACCAGTGATCGCGCCCGTCGTTGCCGTTGATGCGCGGCGTGCGCGCGAACTCGCTGAACGCGACGACGGTCGTGCGCTCGAGGTTCGGATCGTCCGAGCGCAGATCCTCGATCAGCGCGGCGAGCGCGGTGAAGCCCTCCTCGAGCCGTACCGGATGGATCTCGCCCCAGTTCGCGTGCGAGTCGAGCCCGTCCTGGATGCGCACCGACACTGCGTTCGCGAGCCCGCTCCGCAGCAGCTGCATCGCGGTCGCGGCGCGCACGCCCGGCGTGTTCGACGCGACGCTCGTGAACCCATAGCGCGCGCGGATGTCCTGCATCGCGGTGGTCGATGCGTCGAAGTCGAAGCGCGACGCGAACCCCTCGGCCTCGAGGCGGCGCAGCCGCTCGCGGCTGAGGAGCTGCTCGTCGGCGGGATGCACGCCGCGGTAGGTCGGGCCCACGCAGGACTGGGCGTCCTCGCGCGCGGCCTCGAGCATCGCCTCGATCGCGCCGGGCAGACCCCCCGGCGCGCCCGTGAGGATCGGCCGCAGCTCGCGGGCGCGCGACAGACGCAGCGCGCTCGCCTCGCGCGGATAGCGATCGTTGTAGCTGCGGGTGCCGATCGCGACGAACGGCAGGATCGGTCCGTCCTCGCCCATCGCGCCGCCGCTCGCGAACACGGTGCCGATCGAGCTGCCGCGCGGGCTCGAGCCCGAGGGCTGCAGGCCCGTGTTCATGTACGACTGTCCGGTCGGGTGCGAGACGGTGTTCATGTTGACGCCGCGGAACACCGTCGCGACGTCGGCGTGCGGCACCAGCGCGCGCATCGGCGCGCCCCACAGCGCGCGACCTGCGCCGCAGCGCACCTCGATCGGCGTGCGGTACGCGGGGTCGAGCAGCTCGGTGCCCTGGTGGATCCCGGGATGGCTCACCGACGGATCGCGCGCGTCGGCGCCGAGCAGCACGTCCCATCCGCCGTTGAAGTCGCAGAGCACGATGCGCCGCGCGGGCCCGCGCTCTTGCGCGAGCAGCGAGCCGAGCGGGCCCAGCGCCGCGAGCGCGCCCGCGCCGAGAGCACCGCGTACGAGGGAGCGTCGTCCGAATTGGATCGTCGTCATGGTGGTGTCCCCGTCGGTCGAAATCCTGTCCATCGATCGGCTCGCCCGCTCCGGGCCCTTCCGTCCGCACGCGCAGCGCGCGCTCCCGTACGCGCCCTGCGGGGCGAGCACTCCTGTCGTCGTCAGTACGTGAGAAAGTCCGAGTGGGTCGCGAGGCCGATGCAGATCGCCTCCCAGCGCAGCGCCTCGACGTCGGCGTCGGTGCGCACCGCGGAGCCGAGATCGGCGCGGTCGAGCGGCGCCTCGAGGAGCTCGCGCCACGGCGTGACGCGCGCGTCGTCATCGCGCGCGACGTCGTGTCCGTGGAAGCGCAGCAGCAAGCGGCGGAGGTTCGCGATCCGAGCGGCAGGCTCGGCCGCGTCGAGATCGAGGGATCCGAGGATCACTCGCTCCTCGCCCGCGGCGAGGGCGCGATCCGCGCGCACCGCGAGGCCGCAGGTCTCGCGCGCGGCGTCGCCGATCAGCTGCTCGAACACGACCGACATCTGCTCGCCTTCGTCGGTCACCATCGTGAAGTCGGGGCGGCCGAGCGCATCGGCGTTCTCGTCCCAGTCCGACCACTCCTGGCCGGTCGCGACGGTCAGCGACGCGTTCCACTGCTCGGCGGTCAGCCGGCGCACGCGGCGCGCGGCGGAGTCGTCGACGCTGCCGATCGGATCGCGGTCGACCACGATCGTCGGCGGCAGCTCGCGATCCGGATCGGTGGGGTCGCCGTCCACCGGTCCGCTGCACGCCGGCGAGACGAGCGCGAGCGCGCAGAGCGCGACGATCGCCGCGACGGCGCGGTGCTCGCTCGCGCGCAGGAACGTGGAGCTCTTCGTCATCACGGTTGCATCCCTCCTTCGATCCAGCGCGACATGCGATCGACGACCGCGGGCGAGACCGCGCCGCCGGTCGGCGGCATCTCGCCGAGCGCCATGCGGTCGCGGATGGTGCGCGCGAACGCGCGATAGACCTCGACCGACGCGAGGTTCGTGCGCGGGCCGCTCGCGCCGTGGCAGTCGACGCAGAGCGCCTCGAAGTCGGGGCGGATGTCGGCCTCCCACGAGAGCGGCGTGTCGTCGACGACGTGGTAGTCGAGCGCGCGCCGGACCTCGGCCGCGTCGATCGTCGCGAGCGCCTCGAGCCGATGCCAGCCCGGTCCTCCGAGCGGCAGCGCGGCGGTCGACCAGCGGTGATCGACGTCGCTCGCCGTCCCCTCGAACACCAGCGCGCCGTCGACCCGCACCTCGATCGACGTGCCCGCCGCGTCGGCCTCCAGCGTGATCGGGCGATCGCCGAAGACCACCTCGTGCGGCCGCAAGCCGCGGATGCGCAGCGCGTGCTCGCCGGCGACGCGGCACGCGGTCGACCCCGATGCGAGCCACGCGCCTCCGGTCTCGTCCGCGGCGATCGCCTGGGGCGATGCGAGCGCGGTCTCGATCCGCGACCAGCTCCCGTCGGGGGCGCGGCGGATCAGCTCCTCGCCCGCGACCGCCCAGACGAGCCCGCCGCCGATCGCGATCACGACGACGTCTCCGAGATCGACGCGCAGGATCTCGAACGCCGCGTCCACGCCCGCGCGCAGCACGATCGCGCCGTCCCGCCGCGCCGCGACGAGCCCGCCCTCGCGCACCAGATCGATCGCGCCCTCGAGCTCGGGCACGCGCGTCATCGCGGTCGCGTCCTGCCGCACGCGCACCGCGCCGAGGTCGTCGCGCAGCCACAGCTCCCCGCTCGCGTCGGCGCACGCGCCGGTCTCCTGGGCGAGCGCCCCCATCGCGCGGAGCGACGAGCCCTCGAGCGT
>JALYRN010000508.1 GCA_030855295.1 Myxococcota bacterium
CCCCTCGAGCGCGTGCGCGCGCTCTGGCCCGACGTGCACGCCCCGCACGAGCCCGATCCCGACTATCCGTAGATCGGACGCCCTGGCGCCCGCGTGGCGCGCGCAGCTCCCTGCTCACGCCGGCGCGAGCGCGTCCCACACGGCGTCGTCGATCCACGTCGCTTCGTCACCCGCGACGGCGACGAGCTCACGCACCGCCTCCGCCGCCGACGCGACGGCGAGCACGAGCAGCCCCCGCTCGGCGCTCGCCGGAGCGACCGCGAGCAGCGTGAGCGGGCCCGGATCCGCAGGCAGGAACGCCTGCGCGCCGCCGGCCATGTATCCCGCCATCGACTGCGCGCGAAGCATGCGAGTGGACTCCATCGACGACTCGGCCGAGCGCAGCGCCTCGAAGCCGCGACACACGTGGCTCGCGACGCGCGCGAACGCGCGGTGACGCATCCCGTCGCGGTACGGCGCGCCCGCGCCCGCCTCTCGGTCGCAGCGCTCGGCCAGCGCCGCGCACGTCGCGGCGTCATCGGCGCCCACGCAGTCTTCGACGATCTCGAGGAACGACTCGAGCGCGGGCTCGTGCTCGCCGTGCGCGAAGAGCGCGCCCGTCGCCGACTCGACGATGGTCTCCACGGCGATCCCGGCGATCCCCGCCAGCCACACCCGATGGCGCGACGTCGGACAGGACTCCCACGCCTCGTCGAAGGTGGCGATCGACGCGGCCCACGCCGTGATCTCCGGCGGTGCCTCGAGCTCCTGCAGACGGGCTGCGATCTCCACGACGCTTCGTTAGCACGCACGCGATCCCCGGGTGGACCGTGCTCGCCCGCCGAACGCCGCTCCTCTACCCTGCGGGTCGCGCATCGCATCGTGACCAGGATCGCCTGCGGCCGAGGAGCGCGTGCGCGTCGGCGCCCCGCGTGTACGTTGCGGTCGCGTGACGAACGAACCTTCTCCGCCGCTCTCGACTCCGTTCGCGCTCCTCGGCGGTGAGGACGCCGTGCGCGCCCTCGCCGAGGCGTTCTACGACGCGATGGACGCCGAGGAGCCCGCGCTCGCGCGGGTGCACGAGCTCGACGAGCACGGACGCGTGAGCCGCGGGAGCCGCGATCGGTTCGCGCTCTTCTTGATCGAGTGGCTCGGCGGCCCGCACGTGTACTCGACGGTGCACGGCCATCCGCGCCTGCGAATGCGTCACGGGCGCGTGGTGGTCGGCGTCGAGATGCGCGACGCGTGGCTGCGCTCGATGCAGCGCGCCCTCGACGCCCGCGGCGTCACCGGCGACGTCCGCGCCTTCCTCGATGCACGGTTCGCCGAGGTCGCCGACTTCCTCCGCAACGTGCGGGAGTGACGCGCGCCTCCGCCGCGCGTGCACGACGCGATCGTGATCCCCTGCGGCATCAGAGATCGCCGCTGCACACGAGCGCGCCGACGTCGGCACGCAGCGTGAGCGCGCAGGCGCCATCGTACTCGACGTCCGAGAGCGTCCCGACGTTCGCGGAGCACGAGGACGCCCCGACGCCGACGCACACGGCGTCGATCGCGTCGCGGCACGTGAGGCCGGGGAACGCGGCGCGCGCCGCGTCGATCGCGGTGGACGTGTCGACACACGCAACGAGCTGGTCGCACCGCGACCCGCGCGCCCAGGGCTCGACGAGGCCCGACGTCCGGAGCTTCGACGTGTCGCATGCCGCGGCGGTGCCAGCATCGGTGCGGGCGCCCGCGTCGCGCCCGTCGGGCGGAGTGTGAGAGCGATAGCAGCCCGAGCCCAGCAGCATCATCGCGATCACGACCGCTCGCACCGTACCGAGCGTAGCCCAGCTGCGCCGTGATCGGACGGTGCGCGCTCCCCGGTCGACGAACAGATCGCCGCGCGCACAGCGCCACCGCTACGCAGGTCCCCGCTCTCGAGTCAGCGCCGCGAGCTCGTCGGCGCGGGCGCGGAGGTGACGCAGGACGTGTCGCTGCACGTCGGTCGGGTGGAGGCACACGAGCTCGTCCTCGAGCTGCTCGGCCTCGAGGCGATCGCCCCACGTGACCTCGGACAGCGCCACGCCGTGCTGGGCCGCGCGGTCCATGCCCGCGGTCGCGCGGCTCCATCGCTCGGCGACGAGCGGCACGTCGAGGATGCGCGCGGCCTCGGGCACGAAGTCGCCGACGACCGGCGGGGTCGCGGCGACGAACGCGGCGATCCCCTCGCCCGCGCTCCTCGCGTGCAGCGTCCACAGACACACGATCGCGCGCACCGCCTCGGGCGCGGCGAGGAACGCGTCGGCGCTCGCGAGCGCGACGACCCACGGCTCGATCACCTCGGTCTTCAGGCGGTCGTTGCTCGAGGTGCGGATCGACTCGGCGGTGTGCGGCACCGGCGGAGCATGGCGCTCAGTCCACGTCCGCGTCCATCGCCGAGGCGGCGGCGAGCAGGCACGCGTTGACGGCTTCGCACTCCGGTCGCTCGGCGCGCAGGAACCCGATGCTGCACGGGTCCTCGCGCACCGCGAGCTCGCACGCGACATACTCGCCGAGACGCGCCTCGCACGAGGCGCCGAGCGTCTCGACCGCGCTCGCGAGGTTCGCGGGGTTGCACGTGCCGCCGACCACGACCGGCGATCCGTCGGGGCAGCGCGTGCTGACGACCGGCGCGGCCGCGCTCTGCGCGTCGAGGAACGTGCAGAGCGAGACGACCTGCGTCGGCGTGAGGTCGAGGATGCGCGTGTCGAGCGGCAGCGGCGCCGGCGGCAGCGCCGCGAGCCGCGCCCGCACCGCGTCGTTGCCGAACACCGGCGCCCGAGGAGCGTCGCTCGTCTCCGGCGCTTCCGCGGGATCCGCCGCCGCCGCGACCGGCTCCTCGCCGCCCGCCTCGCTCGCGCTCGTGGGCTCTTCCTCGCGCGCGGCGCCGCACGCGACCGCGAGCGCGGCGATCGTCAGTGTCATCGCGATCGAGATCCGCATGCCCGGAGCATACGCGCGCACGGGGTGGGACCTCTACCCACCTCGGGCACGCACTTTCGTATGTTGACCAGTCAACATAGAAGATCCACGCTGCGCAGGTGGTCGCGAAAGCGGAGCAGTCGACGCGCACCAAAGCGGCGCTGATCGAGGCGGCGATCGCGCTCTTCGGAGAGCACGGCTATCGGTCGACGTCGATCAAGGCGATCGCCGAGCGCGCCGGGATCACCCACGGCGTCATCCCGTTCCACTTCGGCAGCAAGGACGGGCTGCTCCTCGCGGTGATCGGAACGTGCTTCGAGCGCTTCGCGCAGTCGGTGCTCGGTCCGCTGCAGGACCCGGCGCGCGCGCGCGACTTCGGGCTCGGCGACCTCGATGCGATCCTGCGCGCCCAGGTCGCGTTCTCGGACGCGCATCCCGAGGTGGGCCGCGTGTTCCAGGTGCTGATGGCGGAGTCGATCGCGTCGAGCCCCGAGCTGCGCCCGCACTTCCGCTCCTTCCACCAGCGCCTCGTCGGTCTCGGCGTCGCGTGGATGCGCGAGGGCCAGGCGCGCGGCGCGCTGCGCGCCGACGTGGACCCCGAGACGCTCGTCGAGACGCTGCTCGCGTTCCTCACCGGGACGCGCACGCACTACCTCCTGCACGACCTCGATCGCCGCCGGGTGCACCGACAGATGATGGAGCTGCTCGAGCGCGCGCTCGCGCCCGAGCCACAGGCGCCGAAGCAGCGTCCGAAGAAGACACCGAAGAGCACGAGGGGGAAGACGCGATGAGCTCGATCTCGACCGAGGCACCGACCACCGCACGCCGCCGCGTGGACGTCCCCGATCGCATCGATCTCGAGCGCAACGCACGCCGGCCGCTGTGGCTCAGCAGCGCGCGCGATCTCGCGATGCAGGTGCTGCGCCCGGTGCCTCCGCTGCCCGCGCACGAGCTCGCGCCGATGCCGTCGGGCGCCGATCCGGTGCTCGGTCATCTGCGCGAGGGGGTCGGCGATCCGCTGCGCGCCTTCTTGCGCTGGAGCGCGGAGTGCGGCCCGGTCGCGCGCCTTCGGCTCGGCACTTCGCACGCGTATCTGATCTCGGATCCGGCGCTCGTGCGCGAGGTGCTGCAGGAGCGCCATCGCGACTTCGTGAAGCCGATGGTCGGGCGCGCGAACCTCGCGCGCGTGCTCGGCAACGGCTTGCTCGTCTCGGAGGGGGAGCTCTGGCTACGGCAGCGCCGCATCGCGCAGCCCGCGTTCCACCGCCACCGCATCGCGGGCTTCGGCGAGCGCATCGTGGTCGCGGGCGAGGCGCTCGGCGACGAGTGGGAGGAGCGCGCGCGGCGCGCGGAGCCGTTCGACGTCGCGCGCGACATGATGCGCGTCACGCTGCGCATCGTGCAGGAGACGCTGCTCGGGGTGACGCCCGAGGGCGACGCCGATCGGATCGGCGAGTCCGTCTCGTACATCCTCGGCGAGGTGAACCGCCGCTTCCGCCGTCCGCTGCAGGTGCCCGAGCGCTGGCCGACACCCGCCAACCAGCGCTTCGCGCGGCATCGCAGCCGGCTCGACGAGGCGGTGCACGCGATCATCCGCGCGCGCCGCGCCTCCGGCGGGCGTGGCGACGATCTGATCTCGATGCTGCTCGAGGCGGTCGACGAGGAGACCGGCGAGCGCATGGACGATCGCCAGGTGCGCGACGAGGTGATGACGATCTTCCTCGCCGGCCACGAGACCACCGCGAACGCGCTGAGCTGGACCTTCCACCTGCTCGGCAAGCATCCCTCGGTCGCCCGCGCGCTGCGGGCCGAGCTCGCGACCCTGCCGGCGCGGCCGCTGACGAGCGACGACTACGCCGCGCTGCCCTACACGAAGATGGTCTTCCAGGAGGCGATGCGTCTCTATCCGCCCGCGTGGATCGTCGCGCGCACGCCGCGCGAGGACACGCACCTCGGTGGCTTCGCGGTCGAGGGCGGCGCGCGCATCTTCGTCAGCCCCTGGGTCGTGCACCGCAACCCGCGCGTGTGGTCCGACCCCGAGGGCTTCGATCCCGAGCGCTTCCGCGACGCCAAGCAGATCGACCCCGGCGCCTACTTCCCGTTCGGCGGCGGGCGGCGCATCTGCATCGGCCAGGGCTTCGCGATGCTCGAGGGCGTGCTCCTGCTCGCCACCCTCGCCCGCCGCTTCCACCTCGAGCTCGTCCCTGGTCACCAGGTGCAGCCCGACGCGACGATCACCCTGCGCCCCGGCGGCGGCGTGATGGTGGTCGCCCGCGCCGTCGGCGCGACGCCGGGCTGACGAGCGCGCGCGCCACGACGCGGCCGTGGCTCAGGC
>JALYRN010000509.1 GCA_030855295.1 Myxococcota bacterium
GGAGATCGCCGCGGTCGACGCGCGCGGCGGCTCGGCGATCGCCGACGTGATCGAGGGCTGGCACGACGAGCCCGGCCTCGCGCGCGCCGCGCGCCGCATGGTCGAGACCGCGCTCGCGGTCAGCGGTGGCGTGGTCGACTCCAGCGGCATCGACTTCGGCGCGCCCGGTCGCATCGTCGAGAACGTCGTCCTCGAGGAGCGCCCGTGGTCCGAGATCCTCACCACCGACCGCTGCTACGACGCGGCGGGCGGCGTCGTCGCGTGCGACACCGGCGCGCCCTACGCGGCCGGCGTGATCACGACGCGCGCCTTCATGGCGGCGCGCCAGGGGCGCTTCAACCTCACCCGCGCGGGCACGATCACGCGCACGTTCCTGTGCCGCAACTATCCGATCGAGGTCGAGCTCGAGCCGCCGATCGAGCGCGAGATGCTGATGCCGATGTTCCGCGCGCTCACGCGAGAGGAGCAGACCGATCCCGAGGCCGCGATGAGCGGCGCGGTCAACGGGTTCCACTGCTACGCGTGCCACGGGCAGTTCGGCGCGCACGCGCAGCTCTTCGTGCGCTTCGACGTGTCGGGCATGTGGCGCGATGACGCGACGGGCCTACAGCGCGAGGGCGGCATGCCCGGCGAGTCGTTCGGCGGGCTGATGGCGTCGCACCTCGAGCCCGAGTTCGCCGCGAGCGAGGCCTCGCAGATGGTCGGCCAGGACGTCGCGAACCTCTCCGAGGCGATGCAGGCGCTGACCGAGACCGACGCGTTCTGGTCGTGCGCCGCGCAGCGCGTGCTCGAGCTCGCGCTCGATCTCGATCCCTCGCGCGGGATCGACGCCGAGCTGCTCGAGTCGATCGGTGAGAACGTGCGCGCCGGCGCCGCGAGCCCCACGTTCCAGGATCTGATCGTCGCCGCGCTCGCGCATCCGAGCGTCGCGATCACGACCGCGCGCCAGCTCGACGTGCCGGCGGACGCGGATGCGGAGGTGACGCCGTGAAGAAGCAGATCCACGAGATCGAGCGCATGAGCCCGGTGCAGCGGCGCTCGTTCCTCAAGCTGCTCGGGGTCGCGCTCGCGAGCCCGGCGATCCCCGGCGCGATGCGCTTCGCGGCGAACGAGCTGGCCGGCGGCGTCGCGCACGCGCAGGACCGCGAGAGCGAGAAGATCCTGATCGAGATCGACCTTCGCGATCAGTGGGATCAGATGCACGTGATGGTGCCGCCCGGCATCGCGACGCACGGCGACATCCGCCGCGGCGATCGCGGCGACGCGCTCACGTTCTTCGCGCAGCCGGACGAGCTGCGGCTCACGGCGGGCGGCGTGTACCTGACCGCCGACTCGCTCGAGCTCGAGCCGCATCTCGACACCGTCGCGCAGATCGATCACTGCGAGCCCTCGAGCGGCGCGATCCACGGGCACGAAGCGGGCAACGCGATCCGCTCCCCCGGCCGGCGCGAGGAGCGCCTCGCGGGCGCGATGGCGATGTTCGAGAACGACCCGGCGAGCGGCGACGCCGGGAACATGCGCTGGTACGGGACCACGCCGACGCCCGCCTCGCTCCACAACTACTGGCAGAAGATGATGAGCCCGGCGCTTCGCAACGGCGTCGCGTTCAAGGGCCTCAGCCGCTCGAACCACACGGTCTTCCACTTCGCGGCGGGGCTGCCGGGCGGCGAGCTCGATCGCATGCGCTCGCGCTCGCAGCTCTTCGAGACGTTCCCGCCGTTCACCGAGGACCTCAACGTCGTGCCGACCGCGCAGCAGGCCGAGGCGCTGCGCGCGGTGCTCGGCCGCATCGACGACGGCTTCCTGCGCCGCCGCGGGTACACCGAGTCGGTGCGCACCGGCCATGCGCAGCAGGTCGACGAGGCGCGCGAGATCCTGCACGTGCGCGAGCCGCGCGTGCTCTCGCTCCCGCTGACCGACGAGGAGCGCACGTTCTGGGGCGACGGCGTGCCCAACCAGATGTGCACGTCCGACGACACCGAGAGCTTCGAGTGCCCCGACGATCGCGTGAAGGCGCACATCTGGGAGCAGATGGCGTACGCGTTCAAGCTCGTCAGCGCGGGCGTCACGCGCACCGTCGCGCTCGAGTTCGACTACATGGATCTGCACGGCTACCGCCCCGAGCTCGCGGTGCGCACGCAGGCCAAGCAGATCTCGCGGCCGCTCGCGCGCCTGATCTCGAGCCTCAAGGCCGCGGGCATCTACGACCGCACGGTGATCGCGGTGTACACGCTCGACGGCAGCCGCAGCCCCAAGGCGAACAGCTACGGCAACGACGGCAAGAACACCCTGATCCTCGCGGGCGGCGGCATCCGCGGCGGCTACTGGGGCGACATCCGCCTCGGCAACGAGGGCGACCGCAACACGTTCACCTATCACCCGCCGGATCCCGAGACCGGCGCGCCGACCGGATCGTTCCGCGGGACCGAGGGACGCCTCGACAGCGGGCGCGTGTGGCGGACCGTGATGCGCGCCGCCGGCGTGCCCGACATGCTGTGCGAGGAGTACGCCGAGGTGCAGGGCAAGGCGCCGCTCGGCTTCGTGCTGCGCTAGCTGAGCTGGCTCCGCGAGAGCGGACGATCAGCTGCCATGCAGCTGTCAGCTGAGGGGCGCTGCGCCCCGGCCCTGGGCTACCGCGCCGCTGGCCGGATGGGTAGCTTCCGCCTCCCATCACAGGAGGAACGCTCATGGCGACGAAGGCGAAGAGCCCGATCCCCGACGGCTACCACAGCGTCACGCCCTATCTGATCTGCAAGGGCGCGGCGCGCGCGCTCGACTGGTATCGCGACGCGCTCGGCAGCGAGGAGATGTTCCGGATGCCAGGCCCCGACGGCGCGATCGGCCACGCCGAGATCCGGCTCGGCAATTCGGTGCTGATGCTCGCCGACGAGTTCCCCGACATGGGCGCGCGCTCTCCGCAGAGCCTCGGCGGCTCGCCGGTCGGGCTGATGATCTACGTCGCGGACTGCGACGCGGTGTTCGAGCGCGCGGTCGCGAAGGGCGCGACGGTCGAGCGCGCGCTCGCGGATCAGTTCTACGGCGATCGCAGCGGGTCGATCGTCGATCCGTTCGGCCACAAGTGGACGATCGCGACCCACGTCGAGGACCTCACGCCCGAAGAGATGAAGACGCGCGCCGACGAGTGGGCCGCGAAGCAGGGCGCACCGAAGACGTGATCCCGCGAGCGCGCTCCCGACGTCGATCGCGGCGTCGGAGCCGCGCGCGCGGCTTGTCAGAGCGGGGATCACTTGGATTGAGTCATTCGTCGAGGTGCCTGCGAGGTCTCGGTGGGGCGCGGGCCGTGGGTCCTCGGCTCCCTGGGCACGGCGGGCTGCCGCCGGAGCTCGGCGTGGCTTCGGCGAGCGGAGCGTCGATCGGAGCGCTCGCTCCGCGCGCGTCCGCCCGACCTTCGCGTGCTCGGGGCGAGCCTCGTACGGCCCCACCGCGCGAGGTCGCCGAGGACCCACGGCCCGCGCCTGCTGACCGCGGTGAGTCACGAGCGGCCAGCCGGATTGCTGCCGATGGTTGGGTGGTGGCTGGCGATCGACCGAGCCTCCAGGCTCGGCCGATGCGCGTCGAGCAGCGCGCGCGCTCCGCGCGCCCGACTGCGAACGATCGCGCGCCGGCGATCAGAATGCGTATCTCGACTCGGACGCGTTCGGAGGCGGCGCGGTGTGTCGTGCGCGCCCGCGCGTACACAGCGATGTGATTCCGATCGGCCCGAGTGCAGCCCGCTCTCAGTACATCAGGTGGGGCGCGCGGCGCGCCTCGAACGCGCGCGCGTCCTCGCCCGTCATCGCGAGGATCTCGTCCCAGGGGGCGCCCCGCTCGAGCGCATCGACGACGCGGCGGCTGCCGACCATCGCCCGCACGCGCTCGACGTCGACGCGATCTCGATGCGCCGCGAGCACCGCGCGCACGATCCCGAGGCCCACCGTCGAGGCCCGGTATGCGATCGGATCGCGCAGGATCACCCGCACCCCCTCGCAGCTCCGCCCGCGATGACGCGCGCTGCGCGGCGTGAAGCGCGCCGCCTCGAACGCGACCCCCGGCAGGTCGAGCTCCGCGAGCGCGGCGAGCATCCGCTCCTCGTCCATCCACGGCGCGCCGAGCACGCGGAAGGGCTCGCTCGTGCCGCGCCCGACCGACACGTCGGCGCCCTCGAGCAGCGCGACCGCGGGGTAGAGCAGGGCGGTCTCGGCGTCGGGCAGGTTCGGCGAGGGCGGCGTCCAGCGCGCGCCGATCGCGAGGGCGGTCTGCTCGCGCGACCATCCCTCGGCGCGCACCACGACGAGCCGCTCGCCGAGCCCGAGCCCGAGCTCCGCATCGAGCAGGCGCGCGAGCTCGCCGAGCGTGAGGCCGTGGCGCAGCGGCAGCGGGTGATGGTTCACGAACGAGCGAAGCGCCTCGTCGAGCATCGGCCCCTCGACGATCGCGCCACCGATCGGGCTCGGTCGATCGAGGACCACGACCCGGAGCCCAGGGCGCGCCGCCGCCGCGACGAGCGCCTCGTGCATCGTCGACGCGTACGTGTAGAAGCGCGCGCCGACGTCGACGAGATCGATCACCAGCGTGTCGGCGCCCTCGAGCATCGCATCGTCGGGCCTGCGCGTCCGACCGAAGAGCCCGCGCACCGGCAGCCCCGTGCGGGCATCGCGCGAGTCGCCGACGTGCCCCTCGCGATCGACGGCGAGGCCGTGCTCGGGCGCGAGCACCCGCAGCACGTCGACCGCGTCGCTCGCCGCGAGCACGTCGAGCGTCCGCCGGCCATCGCGCGCGCGCGCCGCGTCGTGCGTGATCAGCGCGACGTGCGAGCCTCGCAACGTCACGAATCCATTGCGCTCTTCGGCGTCGATCCCGGCCCGCACGTCGATGCGCGGCGCGGCGACGATCCGCTGTGCGCCCGCGGCGACGATGCGCTCGAGCGTGGCGGCGAGCGGGCGGATGTCGCCGTGACCGTCGGGGTGCACGTCGTTCGACAGCAAGATCAAGAACACGTCGAGCCGCGGATCGATCCGGATCGCGGTGCCGGTCCAGCCGAGGTGCCCGTAGCAAGCGTCGCTCATCCCGCCGTGCGCGCGCGCCTCCGCGGAGCCGCGCAGATCCCAGCCCAGGCCGTTGACGAGCCCGCCCGGCAGCCGCTCCGGCGTGACGAGCAGGCGCACGCTCTCGGGCGAGAGGATCCGCGCGCCGTCGAGCTCGCCCTCGCCGAGCATCGCGCGGGCGAAGCGCGCGAGATCGGGCGCGCTCGCGAAG
>JALYRN010000510.1 GCA_030855295.1 Myxococcota bacterium
CCCGCGCGCTCTCGAGCTCGACCGGTGCGTCGCGCGGTCCGTCGACGGCGCCAGCGCTCGGCGCGTGCGTCTGGATCTGCCAGAACGTGTCCCCCGCGCGCCCGCCGGTGCGCGCCGCGAGCTCGTCGAGCAGCGCGCGACCGCGCTCGAGATCGCGCGCCGACCATCCGGTGCACGACTGCATCTGCAGGGTATGGGGATCGAACTCGATCGCCGCGCCCGCGGGCGATCGTGTCATCAGCCCGTCGGGGAGAACGAGGCAGTGGTAGGCGAGCAGGTTGACGCGGGGCCCGAAGCTCGTCGCGAGATCGATCGTGCGGCGGAAGGAGTCGAGATCGTCGAAGGGCAGCCCGAGGATGATCTCGATGGTCGCCTCGGTGACGCCCGAGAGCGCGCGCACGCCGTCGCCGAAGCGCGCCGGGTGGAAGGGACGCTGCATCTTCTGCAGCACCGCCGGGCTCGCCGACTGGAGCCCGACCCCGAGGTGCCGCACCCGCACGCTCGACAGGAACTCGAGGTGCTCGTCCTTCACGAGCTCGGGATAGATCTCGCAGCCGAACGGCGCGTCACGGAAGAAGCCCACGTCGCGCTCGGCGGCGGCGAGGTGGCGGAACGCGCGGCTCGAGAGGTTGAGACCCGCGTCGACCAGGAACGCCCCGCGCAGCCCGCGCGCCCGGAACGTCGCGAGCTCCTCGGTGAGCCACTCGCGCGACGCGACGCGGCTCGCATCGCCCGCGACGCCCCACTCGCAGAACGCGCACGAGAGCGGGCACCCGCGGAACGTCTCGAGGTGCGCGGTCGCGCCCTCCGGGAACTCGCCGAGGCGAAACGGGGAGGGGAGCGTGTCGAGCGGCTCGCGCGAGGTGCGCTGCGCGCCCGGGTGGAACCCGAGCGCGTCTCGCGTGGTCAGGCCGGTCACGCCGCGCAGCGCTTGCGGCGTCAGCCCCGGCAGGGTGAGCACGTCGACCATCACCGCCTCGCCTTCGCGCGTGCACAGCCCGTCGACGGCCGCCGCCGCCTCGCGGAAGGGCGCGAGGGCGAACATCGCGGGGTGCGCCGAAGGGCCACCGAACACGACCGTGCGATCCGGCCGCGCCCGCTTGAGACCCGCCGCGACGGAGGCGAAGAACGCGAACGACCACAGGAACACCGACGCACCGACGAGGTCGGGATCGAACGCTTCGAGCCGCGCGACGAGCGCCTCCGGGGCCTCGTCGTGCTCCGCGCGGAACAACCGCACCTCGACGTGGGGCGCGCACACGAGCGCAGCGGCGTACACGCGGTGCACGCCGTACGTGAACGGGCTCCAGCCCTCGTCCTGCATCATGCGGACGTCCTGGTAGACGAGCGCGACGCGGCGCGGACGAGCCATCGCGCCGAGTATATCGCGCGACACGTCCGCCGCTCTGACTCAGAGGCTGTCTAAAATCGGCTCGCCCGCTCCGCGCGCTTCCGTCCGCGCGCCGGGCGCGCTCCCGTACGCGCCCTCCGGGGCGAGCACTCCCGTGGACTCAGATCTCGCGATCCCGCTCAGCGGGTCGAGCTCGACGTCGAGGTAGCTCGCTCGGGACTGGCGTCGGAGCTGGGGTGTCGCTCGGGTGGGCGCGGCTCGTCGAGGAGCTCAGAGCGCCTTGCGCGGCGGGACCGCGGCGGTCGCGACCAGGACGCCCGCCGCGAGCGCGCTCGCGATCAGCAGCATGCGGAACGCGGTCCCCACCGCGGTGATCACGTCGTTCTGCAGCAGCGAGCTGATCGACAGGAACCCGAAGCTGCCGGGCACGAGGAAGAGGATGCCCGGCACCAGCATCAAGCTCACCGGACGATCGCGCCACCGCGCGAACAGGTGCGACGCCGTCGCGACCGCGAGCGCGCCGACGAACGCGCCGATCTCCGGACCGAGCCAGCGCCCGCCGACCTGCGAGCCCACGAGCGCGATCACCACCGCGAGCAGCACCCACACGCTGTCGCGCTTCCGCGCGCGCAGCAGCAGCGTGTAGCCGACCGCCGAGAGCAGCGGCGCCGCGAGCAGCGACCACTCCGGGATCGGCTCGAGCGGCAGCGGCCGCGGCAGGCGCGGAAGGATCTCCGCGAGCTTCCGGCCGAGCGCGACGCCGAAGCCGAGCTGCAGGAAGGTGACGATTCCGCCGACCAGCCGCGCGGTCCCCGCGACCAGGTGCGCCGTCGCGAGCTCCATCGTCGCGGTCGTCACCGTGAACCCGGGCAGCAGCACGATGATCGCCGCGAGCAGCAGCACCGACGGCCGCACCGGCAGCCCCTGCCACGCGAGCATCGAGCCGACGAACGAGATCGAGAACGCGGCGACGGTCGGCAGCAGGCGCGCGAGCGTCGGCACCTTCTGCGACATCGCGTCGAGCAGGCCGACGAGCAGCCCCAGCCCGCCCGCGATCGGCAGATCGATCCCGCCGCCGCCGAGCAGCATCGCCGCGACCGTCGAGATCATCCCGAAGCCGATCGTCTCCGACCACGCGCCGTACCGTGGCGGCCGCGCGAGGATCGCCTCGATCCGGCGCACGCCGTGACCGGGCGTCAGCTCTCGCCGCTCGACGCGCCCGACGAGGTCGTGCAGCGCCGAAAGCTTCTCGAGGTTCGTCACGCCCGGCTCGACGCGCACCACGCGGGTGCGCACGTCCTGCGGTCCCTCCTCGCTCGGCTTCGACAGCGTCACGATCAGTGCGGTCGGCATGCAGAACGAGTCGATGTCGAACCCGAGCGCGGTCGCGAGCCGGACCAGCGACTCCTCGACGCGATGCGACGGCATGCCGCACGCGAGCAGCCCGCGCGCGAGCCGGATCGCGAACGCGAACGACGGGTCGAGCCCCTCCGCCGCGTGCTCCGCGAGGGCATCGTCGTGCACCAGCGAGTCCAGGCTCCCGTGCGAGTCTCGACCGACCTTCAGCACCCGCGCGGCCTGCGCCATCCAGAGATCCACAGGCGCGGCACCCTAGCAGCGGAACCGCGCTCGGACACCCGTGTGGTGCCGCTGCACGGTCCCCTTCCGCCGTCGTCATCGGGCTGTTACCTTCCCGAACTCCCATGGAAACAACGACGGAACGCACCCCGAAGGACGCGCCCTCGCGCAAGACGAACGAGGGCTTCAAGCCGCGCTTCGAGTCGCTCGTCGCGATCTACGAGCACGCGACCACGTCGTTCGCGAACAACCCGCTCTTCGGCGTCAAGAAGGCCGGCGAGTGGCGCTGGATGACATACGGCGAGTTCGCGAAGATCACGGACGACGTGCGCGCCGGGCTCGCCGCGCTCGGCGTCGGCGAGGGCGATCGCGTCGCGATGATCGCGAACAACCGCCCCGAGTGGGCGATGGCCGCGTACGCGACCTACGGGCGCCGCGCCGCGTTCGTCCCGATGTACGAGTCGCAGAAGGTCGACGAGTGGCAGTACATCCTCGCCGACTGCGGCGCGAAGGTCGCGATCTGCGCGAACGAGAAGATCCGTGACGGCGTCCTGTCGGTGAAGGACCAGCTGCCCGCGCTCGAGCACGTCGTCGTGATCGACGGCGCCGCGCGCGAGGGCGCGATCACCTGGGACGACCTGCGCGCCAAGGGCAAGGGCAAGAAGGTCCCGAACGAGAAGCCGGCGGCCGACGATCTCGCGGGGCTCATCTACACCTCCGGCACGACCGGCAAGCCCAAGGGCGTGCGCCTCAGCAACGCGAACCTCGCGACGAACGTGAGCGCGATGCACGAGGTCTTCCCGATGGCGCCCGAGGATCGGTCGCTCTCGTTCCTGCCGTGGGCGCACAGCTTCGGGCAGACCGTCGAGCTGCACGGCCTCTTCTCGATGGGCGCCTCGATGGGCATCGCCGAGAGCGTCGACAAGATCATCGACAACCTCTCCGAGGTGCAGCCCACGCTGCTCTTCAGCGTGCCGCGCATCTTCAACCGCATCTACGATCGCCTGCACAAGCAGATGGCGGACGCGCCCGCGATGCGCCGCAAGATCTTCGAGACCGCGGTCGAGAACGCGTCGCACCGGAAGAAGCTCGCGGAGTCGCGCCGCACCAGCGGCTTCGCCGACTTCAAGCACCGGCTCTTCGACAAGCTCGTGTTCCAGAAGGTGCGCGATCGCTTCGGCGGCAAGCTCAAGTACGCGTTCTCGGGTGGCGCGGCGATCAGCAAGGAGGTCGCCGAGTTCATCGACAACCTCGGCATCACCGTCTACGAGGGCTACGGCCTCACCGAGACCTCGCCGATCGCGACCGCCAACTGGCCGGGCGCCCGCAAGATCGGCAGCGTCGGCAAGGCGATCCCCGGCGTGCGCATCGCGATCGATCTCGGCGCGACCGGCGATCCGCGCAACGGCGAGATCGTCGTCTACGGGCACAACGTGATGCAGGGCTACTACGACCGCCCCGACGAGGACGAGAAGGCCTTCACCGAGGACGGCGGCTTCCGCACCGGTGACATGGGCTACCTCGACGACGACGGCTTCCTCTACATCACCGGGCGCATCAAGGAGCAGTACAAGCTCGAGAACGGCAAGTACGTCGCGCCCGCGCCGCTCGAGGATCTGCTCAAGCTCTCTCCGTTCATCACCAACTCGTTCATCTACGGCGACAACAAGCCGTACAACGTCGCGCTCGTCGTGCCGGAGATGAAGGAGATCGAGGAGTGGGCCGGCAAGCAGGGCATCACCGCGCGCGGCGAGGAGCTGCTCGCGAACGAGTCGGTGCAGGCGCTGATCCGCGACGAGGTCGACAAGTACTCGGCGGAGTTCAAGCAGTTCGAGAAGATCAAGAAGATCAAGCTGAGCGCCGAGGACTTCACGCAGGAGAACGGCATGCTGACGCCGAAGCTCTCGCTGAAGCGCCGCGTCGTGATGCAGCGGTGGGGGCAGGAGCTCGAGAACCTCTACCGCTGACGAGCGTCGAAGCGGTGATGAAGAGAATCTGGAACGCAGCGCTCGTCGCGATCGTCGTGGCGAGCGCCGGCTGTGGCGGCGGCGCCGAAACCGCGACCGCGACCGCGCCCGCGAGCTCGGGCGGCGAGAGCGGGAGCGCGAACCAACAAGGATCGTCGGTCGCGTCGGGACCCGAGAGCACGACCGGCGTCGCGGGCTCGTTCTCGGCGCCGTCTTCCGCGGACGTGCTCGGACGGCTCCGACGGCAGGGCTACGGCGGCTCGGGCCCTGGCGCCGGTGGAGGCGGTGGCCTGATCGGCGGCGACCGCGAGCACCCGGTGCCGACCTGCGGCCCGCGCGAGAGCTACCTCTACGT
>JALYRN010000511.1 GCA_030855295.1 Myxococcota bacterium
GGCTGCGGCGGCGCGGCGACCACCACGATGTGCGGCGCGCGGGCGCGGCGCGGCTGACCGCGCACGACCACCTGCAGCTCCACGGGCGCGGTCGCGACCGGGCGCACCTCGGTATGACCCGCGTAGCGATGCGAGGTCGGGTCCCACTGGAGCTGGACCTGGTGCGGGCTTCCGTCGGGCGCCTGCACCTGCACCGCGCTCACCTGCGCGACCTGGTGCGAGAGCGGCTGTCCGCTGGCGTCGACGACGTACGCCTCGACGTCGCCGTTGTCCTTCGTGACCAGCTCGATCCACGCGTCGTCGGCGGACACCATCACGCCGCCGTGCTGCGCGGTGACCGTGATCGCGCCGGCGGCGGCCGCGCCGATCGGCGGTGTGACTGCCTCGTCCGATCCACCGCAGAGCTTCAGGAGCGTGAAGAACGCCATCGAGAGCATCAGAGACCGCATCAGTCCTCCTTGGACGATCGCCAGCGTAGCGCCCCTTCGATGGCCGACGGGGGTGTTCTCTTCAAAGCAGAAGGAGGCGCGGCCATACGGCGGCACCTCCTCTCACGCGCTCTCACGCGCGCGCACATGTTCGCGTGCGCTGTGGCGGAACGGAATCCGTCTACGGTGCGGCGGCGGGCGGCGGCGCAGCTGTAGGTGCCGGTGCGGGCGTCGGCGGCACGGCGCTCGCCGGCATGCGCGCGTGCGCGGGCAGCTCGCCGGTGAGCGAGCTCAGGAACGCGACGAGCACGCGCACCTGATCGGCGTCGAGCTCGCGGCCGAGCTGGTAGCGGCCCATCACGCGCACGACGTCCTCGAGCGTCCGCTGCGAGCCGTCGTGCAGGTAGGGCGCGGTGAGCGCGACGTTGCGCAGGATCGGCACCTTGAAGAAGTGCAGATCGCTCTCCTGCTGCGTGACGTTGAAGCGGCCGCGATCCGCGTCGGTGATCGGCGTGCCGCGATCCTCGAAGTACGTGCGGCGCACCAGCCCCATGCGCTGGTACATCGTGCCGCCGACGCCCTGGCCGCGGTGGCAGCTGGTGCAGCCGACCTCCTGGAACGTCTCGTAGCCGCGGCGCTCGTCGTCGGTGAGCGCGCTGGCGTCGCCGCGCAGGAACGCATCGAAGCGCGAGGGCGTCACGAGCGAGCGCTCGTACTCGGCGATCGCGTCGGTGATGTTCGCCTGCGTGACCGCGTTCTCACCGTAGATCGCGGTCATCTCCGCGGTGAGCGCGGCGTCGGCCGAGAGGCGCTGCGTGACCTGCTCCCACGTCGCGCCCATCTCGAGCGGGTTCGTCACCGGGCCGGCCGCCTGCGCCTGCAGATCCGCGGCGCGGCCATCCCAGAACTGCACGAACCCGAGACCGGCGTTGAGCACGGTCGGCGAGTTGATCGGCCCTACCTGGCCGCGGATCCCGATCGACGTCGGGCGCGGCTCGGCGCCGCCGGCGTCGAGCGAGTGGCAGGTCGCGCACGAGATCGTCTCGTCGCCCGAGAGCCTCACGTCGTGGAAGAGCGCGCGGCCGAGCGTGACCTTCCGGGCGTCGGTCTGCACCGGCGCGAGCGGCTCGATCACGGGCGCCGCCGCAGCGGCGGTGGGCGCCGCGGCGGCGGGAGGCGTCTCGGCGCCCGTCACCTCCGGCTCGGAAGAAGACGACCCGCACGCGGCGAAGAGCAGCGCGCCGGCGATCGTGAGCGCTCGTATACGCGGCATGGTGATCACGCCCTCGCCACGAAGCTCGAGCAGTACCCCTGCGGGTTGACCGGCCCGAGGTTGAGCGTGCACCCGCCGCACGTGTTCGGCTGCGCCGCTGCCGTGTAGAACGTGCAGACCTCGCAGCGCTGGCTGGGGTTCGGCGTCTGGTCCACGTAGCCCAGCGCCTGCCGCTGCGTGCGCTCGGTGGGCGAGAGGCCCGGCGGGTTGGCGCAGTCGAGGTCGCCACCACCGCACGCCGAGAGACCGGCGCCCGCGCCGAGCACCACGAGGCCGAGCGCCGCACCGCGCTCCAGCACCGCACGCCGAGTCAGCTTCTTCGAGTCCATCCTCACTACCTCCGTATGCGCTTGGCGCGCCTGTCGCTGGGGTCGGTGCTCGCCCGGGAAAAGACGCTGGCGAGACATGCCTCGAGATCGCGCCGCACCGCGTGAGCAGCTCGCGTGCCGCCGCAGCCAGCGATGTTCTGCCCGTTTTCGCGCGCGGCGAGAAGCGCTTTCGTGCGCGACACGCACCGAGCGCTCGGTTCTGCACCGAAGGGCCGGTGCCCTTCAGCCGACGCTGGCGTCGAGGAGCCCACAGAGGTCGGGGCGGACCGCGGCGAGGCTCGCGCCGATCGCGACGACGTGCATCGGATCGAGATCCGAGCGCGCACGCTTGCCGAAGTACTCCCGCACGTCGTCGCGCAAGCCCGGGAGCATGGTGCTGCCGCCGGCGAGGAACACCGCGTCCACGTCGCGCGCCGTGATGCCCGTCTCGGCCAGCACCTGATCGCAGACCGCGAACGTGCGCTGGATCAGCACGCTCGCGCGATCGCGCAGGAGCCGTCGATCGATCGCGACGGTGCTGACCTGCGTCGGCGCGGCGGGGTCGACGTTCGCGATGTCGATCGACGTGACCTCGTCGGTGCTCAGGCGAATCTTCGTGCGCTCGGCCTCGACGAGCACGCGCTCCCAGACCTCGCGATCGCTGCGGAGGTCCCAGCCGCTCTCGCGCAGCACCCGATCGGCGACCACCTCGCCGATCGCGTGGTCGACGTCGTCGCCACCGAGGTACGCGTCGCCCCCGTGGGCGACGACGGTGAAGGGATAGCGAGAGCAGTCGAGGATCGCGACGTCGAAGGTGCCGCCGCCGAGATCGTAGACCGCCGCGTATCGCAGGCTGCTGCGCGCGAGATAGGCGAGCGCGGTCGCGACCGGCTCCTCGATCGCGCGAGCCTGCGCGAACCCGGCAGCGCGCACGGCCGCCAGCGTCGCGACGCGCTCGGCCTCCTGGAACGCGACCGGCACGGTGACGACCGCGGAGAGGCGCGAGGCGTCGATGTTGCCGGACGTGCAGAGCTCGCGCAGCACACGCGTCGCGATGTCGGTCGGCGTGACCACGCCGGCGCGGGTCCGGAACGCGACGCCGCCGTCGCTCGCGGCGAGCATCGGGACGGCGCTCCGCTCCTGGTGCAGGACCGCGGCAGGGGACCGGAACGTGCGGCCGATCACGCGCTTGGCGCTCGAGATGGTGTTGGCGGGATCGTTGCCGCGGCGGGCGCGCGCCGGCTCACCCGCGATCGATCCGCCCGCGGGCGGGAACGCGACGATCGAGGGCAAGAGGCCACCTCCGCGGGTCGCCTCGCCGGTGAGCGGGACGAGCGAAGCGTGCGCGGCGGCGACCGTGTGCGTGGTCCCGAGATCGATCCCGATGGTTCGCATCAGCTGCTGTGTCGTAGGGACGCGCGCCGTCTAGCACAGGCGCCGATCGGGGTCTCTCCCACAATCCCCCCTCGATGCGTGCGCAGCGCGGCAGCGTCGGATAGAGTCGCCGCCCTCCTCGACCGAACCGAGGAAGAGAGAAGAGAGAGAGAGAGCCATGATGAAGGGCGCGGTGCCGAACATCCTCGGCGCGATCGGTTCCACGCCGATCGTGAAGCTCAACCGCGTGGCGCAGGACGTCGCCGCGGACGTCTACGTCAAGTGCGAGTACCTGAACCCTGCCGGCTCGATGAAGGACCGCATGGTCCTGCACATGATCGACAACGCCGAGAAGCGCGGGGAGCTCAAGCCGGGCGGCACGATCATCGAGGCGACCAGCGGGAACACCGGCGCCGCGATCGCGATGATCGCCGCGGTGCGCGGGTACAAGTGCATCTTCGTGATGCCCGACAAGATGTCGCAGGAGAAGATCCTCTCGCTGCGCGCGTGGGGCGCGAAGGTCGTCGTCTGTCCGACCGCGGTCGAGCCCGACGATCCGCGCTCGTACTACCAGGTCGCCAAGCGCCTCGCGGCCGAGACCGCGAACAGCTTCTACGCGAACCAGTACCACAACCAAGACAACCCCGGCGGTCACTACGGCTCGACGGGACCCGAGATCTGGGAGCAGACCGACGGCCAGATCGACGTCCTCGTCGCGGGCCTCGGCACCGGCGGGACGATCACGGGCACCGGCAAGCTCCTCAAGGAGAAGAAGGCCTCGATCCAGCTGGTCGGCGTCGATCCGGTGGGCTCGCTCTACTACGACTACGTCAAGAGCGGCCGGGTCACGCAGCCCTTCACCTACAAGGTCGAGGGCATCGGCGAGGACTTCTTCCCGAGCACGATCGATCTGTCGATCCTCGACGAGATCGTGCGCGTCGACGACAAGGAGTGCTTCCTGATGACGCGCGATCTCGTGCGGCTCGAGGGGCTCTACGTCGGCGGCAGCTGCGGCGCGGCGGTGGCGGGCGCGCTCAAGTACGCGCGGCAGACCCAGAAGAAGGAGAACATCCTCGTCATCCTTCCCGACGCCGCCTCGAAGTATCTGTCGAAGATCTTCGACGACGACTGGATGCGCGAGAACGGCTTCCTGGGCGAGAACCAGCTCGGCGTCGCCGCGGACGTGCTGAAGAACAAGAGCAACGAGATCATCACGGCGTCGCCGCACGATCGCGTGCGCGACGTGATCGCGCGCATGAAGGCGCACGGCATCTCGCAGCTCCCGGTGACCGAGGACGGCAAGCTCGTCGGCGCCGTCGCGGAGGTCGATCTGCTCCGCTATCTCGTCAGCGGCGAGCACTCGCTCGACTCGGCGATCGGGCCGCTGGTCGAGAGCGACTACGCGACGGTGTCGCCCCGCACGAGCGTCGAGAACCTACAGGGCCTGCTGAACGATGCGCGCATGGCGATCGTGATGGAGGACGAGGTGATCGCGGGCGTCGTCACGAAGATCGATCTGATCGACTACCTCGCGCGACGCGCGACCTGAAGAGCTGCCGGACTTCGTCACGCGCGGGCGATGCGCGCGACGATCGCGTCGATGCCGGCGTCGAAGATCGGCTCGGGCGTCAGCAGGCTCACGACGAGCCACGCCTGGCGCACCGGGAACTCGAAGAGATAGCCCGGGTGCACCAGCACCCCGTCGCCCTCGAGCAGCGCGAGCGCCCACGTCTCGTCGGCCTGCGTGGCGGGCACGCGCAGGCTGGCGTACCAGCCGCCGGCGACCTCGGGCACGTCGATCGCCGTGTCGCGCGTGCGTGCGCGCAGCGCGGCGAGGTTGCGCGCGCAGCGTGCACGGA
>JALYRN010000512.1 GCA_030855295.1 Myxococcota bacterium
CGGAAGCGACCGGAGCGGGCGAGCCGATCAATCGCGCGCGGACGGAAGCGTCCGGAGCGGGCGAGCCGATCGCCCGGCGCGCGGACGGAAGCGCTCATCGCACGATCCGCGCGCGCGGCCAGCGCTGGGCGACGTCCTTGCGCGCGAGGCGGCGCTCGAACGCGTCGAGGCTCGCGCGGACCGGATTGTATCGCCACACCAACTCGAAGAGGTCCTCGAGCCCGAGCGGTGCACAGATCTCGATCGCATCGTCGTCCCGCAGCCGCACGCCGATGCAGGTCACGGTCTCGGGCCAGGTCGCGAGCGCCTCGTCGCACGACGCGAGCGGCGGCACCGACACGCCGAACACGGCCTCGTACCAGAGGTGCACCGCGGCCTGGTTCGTCGCCTCCCAGGGCACACCGGGCAGAGCGCGCGCGAGCGCCTCCTGCGCCTCGTGATCACGCAAGCGACGGAGGTCGCTCGGATCGAAGAACGCGACGTCGACGTCACGCGGCGCGCGCGGCGCCCGATCGTGGAGCCGATCCCAGACCAGATCGCGCACCGCGCCCGCGCCGATGTACCAGTCCGGCAGCCCGACCGCGCGCGCCGCGCGCAGCGCGCTCATCAGGGCGTCGCTCTCGCGCACGATCGCGCGCAGGCGCTCCTCGAGCTCCGACATCTACTCCGCCGCGAGCGCGGCGAACGGATCGAGGCCCGGCTCGAGCTCGGCGAGCTGCGCTGCCCCCTCGACGTCGCGCAGCTCCATCTCGATCGGACCGAGCGCGTGGCGCGTCGCGATCCGCGCGCCGGTCGACAGCGTGATCCACCGATCCCAGCTCGCCTCGAGCCCGCCGATCGGCAGCACCGAGACCCACATGCGCCACGCGCGCGGGGTGCCGTCGTCCGCGAGCAGCCAGAGGTACGCATCGCCCGGCGTCGCTCCGCCCGACGCATACGCGACCAGCAGCGCGCCCTCGCCATCGACCTGCGCGACCGATCGCGTCGTGCCCGGATCGCGCAGCTTGAACGGCGCGATCAGCCAGAACGAGTCGTTGACCCAGCGCTCCCAGCCCTCCCGCACGAGCCGCGCCCCGTCGTCTCCCTCGACGCGCTCGCCACCGCGCAGCGCGATCCCGCGCCGCGGATCATCGAGATCGACCTGCACCTCGACGTCGTCCCACTGCACCCGCGCCCACTCGCGCTCTCGATCCCAGAGGTGCCGCGCGCCCGTCGGTCCGAACGTCCATCGCACCGCGCCGGTGCGCTCCCACCCTTCGCGATGGAGCGCCGTCTCGATCCGCGTGACGAGCGCCTCCGCCTCCGGCCCCGGCGTCCCGCTCGGCCGCGCCGTGTCGATCGCGAGGAACGCGAGCGTCATCCCCAGCAGCACGAGCGCGATCGCCCCCGCGCACCCGAGCCCGATCCGTTGTCCTCGCGATCGCTTCTTCGCCGTCGTCGGAATCGCTGAGCTCGTCGCGGCCACGCTGCGATCTCGCTCTCCCCACCACGACGCGCAAGCCGCCGCGCGCGCGGAGCCGCGCGTCCACCCCCCTCAGGACCCGCCATCGACGGGGCAGCTGGCGTCGGGCGCGTGCTCTCGGCGAACGCGTCCATCGCGGCACACGTAGTTGGCCTCGATTACGCCGCACGAGAGCCTTTGCTGGCAGTACCAGCAGCCCTCGCACTCCGCGCCGTCGGACGCGCGAGAGTCACACGTCACGAGCTCCTCGCGACACACAGCAGCATCGAGACCTGCATCGACGCCTGCGTCGATCTCGTCAGGAGCGACGTCGCACGCGACCAGCAGCGACATCGACGAGACGACTCCCGAGAGCACGCTTCGCATCAGGCATTCAGCCTCGATCGCATCGAGGCGCGCAACCGGCCGCGTGCGGTGCGCGCGCCCCCGGACGACCGCGCATCTCACGCTCGCCCGCGAGCACGGGAGCTCCGCGCCGCGCGGGCGACTCCGTGCGAACGGCAGGACGCGCGATGCCCGACGCTTCGCCGGCCACCGCGCGCCTCAGCCTCCCGAGCCGCCACACCGCCACTTGCTGGTGGCCAGTTTCGTGATCAGACCGAAGCGAACGACTCCTGCGGGATCTCCAGCGCGCTCTTGTCGCCGTTGCCCAGCATCTTCGCCTTCGCGACGACCTCCGGCATGACGTTCTGCGCGTAGAAGATCGCGGCCTGCTTCTTCCCTTCGTAGAAGAACCAGTCCTTGCTGTCCTTCGCCGCCTTCGCCTGCGCCTCGCACGCGATCGTCGCGCCCTCGAGCAGCAGCCAGCCCACCGCGAGCTCGCTCATCATCTCGAGGAACCGGTTCGCGTTGAGCGGCACCTTCGCCATCTCGCCGCCCTTGAACCAGCCGAGGAACTGGAACGCCGCGCCGCCCACCGCCTCCTGCGCCTTCGCGAGGCTCTTCACCGCGGTGCCGAGCGCCGGGTGCTCGCTGTTCGCCGAGACGAACTTGCCGATGTCGCCGAAGAAGTCCTGCGTGTGCTTGCCGCCGCCCTGGCCGAGCTTGCGCCCGACGAGATCGAGCGCCTGGATGTGGTTCGTGCCCTCGTAGATCGAGAAGATCTTCGAGTCGCGCAGGTACTGCTCCACCGGATAGTCCTGCACGTACCCGGCGCCGCCGTGCACCTGCACCGCGTCCTCGCACACGCGGAACGACTGATCGCTCGCGTACGCCTTCACGAGCGGCGTCAGCAGCTCGATCTGCCCCTGGTGGTAGGCCTTCTGCTCGTCGGCCTTTCCGTCGAGCGCGGTCGCGCGATCCTGGTGCATCGAGAGCTTCACGATCAGCGCGCGGATGCCCTCGACCTTCGCCTTCATGCCCAGCAGCATGCGGCGCACGTCGGGGTGCTCGATGATCGGCACGCGCGGCGCGCTCGGATCCTTCCACTGCGCGATGCTCGATCCCTGCTTGCGATCCTTCGCGTAGTCGAGCGCCGCCATGTACGCCGCGCCCGCGATCGCGAGGCCCTGGATGCCGACGCCGATGCGCGCGTAGTTCATCATCTGGAACATCTGCTTCATGCCCTGGTGGGGCACGCCGCCGACGAGCCAGCCGCGGCAGTCGCCGTCCTCGCCGAACTGCATGGAGCAGGTCGCCGAGCCGTTGATGCCCATCTTGTGCTCGATGTTCGCGACCTTGACGTCGTTCGGCACCGACCAGCTGCCGCCCTCGCCCTCGCGCAGCTTCGGCACGATGAAGAGCGACAGGCCCTTGGTCCCCGGCTCCGCGCCGTCGATGCGCGCGAGCACGAGGTGCACGATGTTGTCCGCGCAGTCGTGATCGCCGCCCGAGATGAAGATCTTCGTGCCCGCGATCTTGTAGCTGCCGTCCTCGAGCGGCGCGGCGGTGGTGCGCGCCGAGCCGACGTCCGAGCCCGCGTGCGGCTCCGTCAGGCACATCGTGCCGCCCCACTTGCCCTCGAAGATCGGGGTGCAGAACTTCTTGCGCTGCTCGGGCGCGCCGCAGTGATCGATCAGCTCCGCCGCTCCGAGCGCGAGGCCGGGGTACATCATGAACGCGACGTTCGCGCCGCTGAAGAACTCCTCGACGATCACCTGCAGCGTGCGCGGCGCGCCCTGCCCGCCGAACTCTTCGCTGCCCGACAGGTTGCGGAAGCCCGACTCGTACAGCTTCTTCCACGCCTCCGGGAACCCGGTGGGCGTCTTCACGTGCCCGTCCACGAGCGTGCACTTCTCGCGATCGCCGACCGCGTTCAGTGGCCCGAGCACCTCCGTCGCGAAGCGGTAGGTCTCCTCGAGGACCATCCTCACCTCGTCCTCGCCCCACGCGCCGAAGGGCTCCTTGCTCAGCAGATCGCGGATGCCGAACTGCTCGAAGAGGAGGAACTGGATCTCGCGGAGGTCCGCCTTGTAGCGATTCTGGGCCTGAGACATCGAGTGCACCTCGCTGGCTGCGCGCGGAAGAGGAGGAATACGGCCGCTGGCGCGTCTCTTACGAAACTGAACCGCGGCTCAGTTGCGGACATAGGAAACCCGACGCACCGCGTCAAGCCAAAACGCCATGGAAACCAGGCGTTTGCACACGGCGACCGCGGATCGTCGGGCGATCACATCGTCACGCGATCAGCGAGCGCTCGCCATCGGAGCGAGCATCGCGCGGAGCAGCGCGTGCCCCAGCCGGCGGTAGCCCACCTCCGTGAGGTGCACGCGATCCTCCCGCGCGAGCGGCGGATCGGCGACGAGCCAGCGCTCGATCGCGCCCGGCCCGCCCTGCCACGCGAGCACGTCGAAGAACGCGCAGCCGTGAGCGGCAGCGACGCGCCGCTGCATCTCGACGAAGAACGCGAGCTCCGACGGAGATCGCCATCGCGCGCCGGCGCGCTGCTGTCGATCCGCCGGTCCGATCACGAGGCACGCCGCCTCCGGAAAGTGCTGGCGCAGGCGCGCCAGCATCGCGACGAAGTGCGCCTCGTGCTGCTCCCGCGTGAGGTGCCGATCGCCGAGCTCGTTGTTGCCGTACGAGAGCGAGAGCAGATCGGGGCGCCGGGTCTGCAGGAGCGCGAGCCAGACGTCCTCCTGCCAGAGCAGCTGATGGCGCGCCTTCGAGCCGACGATCGCGAGCTGATCGACGATCACCCCCGGCCCCGCGCGCTCGAGCACCACGCCGAACACGCGCACCGGCGCGCCGCCGCGATCCGCGCGGAGCTCCACGCGATGCTCGGTGTCCGGCACCGCGACGACGTCGACCGCCGCCTCGACGCCCTCGCTCGCGGTGCTCACCGTCCGCGGGACTCCGTCGACCGAGATCTCGAGCCGACCTCCGCCCGGCTGCCGCAGGTACATCACCTCGACGCGCGAGGCCCGAGAGCCATCGGTGGCGACCTCGGCCCAGGCCTCTTCGCGCGCCTCGAACGCCATGCCGACGAGCCCATAGGCCTCGACCCCCATGCGCTTGCTCGACGGCGTGATCACCGTCCAGCCGTCGGCCTCGGCGACGCGCGCGCCGAACTGCCAGTAGCTCGTGATCGGCGGCACCGCGATCACGAAGCCGCGCCCGGCATCGCCGAAGTGGCGCTGCAGCGTCCTCCGGATCGGGCCGGTGTAGTGATCGGACGCGGTGTGCGAGCCGCCGTAGAAGACGAGCCGCGCGATCGCTTCGCCGCGCGCCGCACGCGCCAGCGCTCGGTGCAGCGGATCGAGCGCTCGGCCCGACGCGTCCTCGATCGCGATCTCGCTCGTGAGGCCGTCGCTCGGCGCCGGCGGCAGCTCCTCGAGCGC
>JALYRN010000513.1 GCA_030855295.1 Myxococcota bacterium
GCGGCGGGCCTCGCGTCGGCGCTCGGCGGCGTGAGCGCGGCGTCGCTCGGCCATCCCGGGCACCTGATGCTCGCGATCGCGCTCGCGGCGCTGGGGCTGATCGACGTGGCCTCGGCAGGAGTGCTCGCCCCGGAGGGCGCGCGCAGCGCGCGGACGGAAGCGACCGGAGCGGGCGAGCCGATTGTCGGCCGCCATCTGAACGAAGGAGAGTCTCGATGACGATCGCAGTGTACGCAGGGACCTTCGATCCGCTGACCGAGGGCCACGTCTCCGTCATCCGGCAGGCGGCGCGGCTCTTCTCGCACGTGCGCGTGCTGGTGGCGGTGCACCCGACCAAGGAGCCGCTCTTCACTGCGCAGGAGCGCGTCGAGATGATCCGCGAGGCGCTCGCGATCATGCCGACGGTGAGCGTCGCGTGGACCGCGGAGCTCGTGGTCGAGCACGCGCGCGCGATCGCGGCGACGCACCTGGTGCGTGGGCTGCGCAACGCCGCCGACGCCGGCTGGGAGACCGAGCTCGCCAAGCAGAACCGCGAGATCGCGCCCGACATCGCGACGATCATGCTGCCCGCCGAGCCGCACCTCGCGAGCGTGTCGTCGAGCGAGCTCAAGGCGCGCTGGTCGCGCGGAGAGGACATCGGCCCGTGGTGCCCGCCGGCGATCGCCGCGCGGCTCGAGGCGCGGGCGGCGAGCGACGCCGCGGTGCGATCGTGACGATGCGCGTCGTGCCGCTCGGCGTCGGCGATGCGTTCTCGGAGCGCTGGTACTCGACCTCGTTCGCGATCGAGGCCGAGGGCGCTCTCGTGCTCGTCGACTGTCCGCACCCGATCCGCAAGATGCTGCGCGAGGCGCGTGAGTCCTCGGGGCTCGACCTGCGCCTCGAGCGCGCGGAGGCGGTCGTGCTCACGCACCTGCACGCCGACCACGCCTCGGGGCTCGAGGGCTACGGCTACTTCTCGCACTTCGCGCTCGACCGGCGAGCGCGCATCGCGGCGCACCCGGCGGTGATCGCGCGCGCCTGGGACGGCTCGCTCGCGGCGGGGATGGAGCGCCTCGAGACCGCCGAGGGCCTCCGCGCCAAGCGCTTCGAGGACTACTTCGAGCACGTCGCGCTCGACGCCGCGGGCGCGGTCCAGATCGGCCCCTTCTCGATCGAGTGCCGCGGCACGCACCACCACGTGCCGACCACCGCGCTGCGCATCCGCGCGGGCGGCCGCTGTCTGGGCCTGAGCGCCGACACGTCGTTCGATCGCGGCTTGATCGACTGGCTCGCGGAGGCCGACCTCGTCGTGCACGAGACGAACCTCGGGACCCACACGCCGTACGAGGATCTCGCCGCGCTGCCCGAGGCCCTGCGCCGCAAGATGCGCCTGGTGCACTTCCCCGACGCGTTCGACGTCGCGGGGAGCGCGATCGAGTGCCTGGTGCAGGGCCGGCCGTATGACGTGTGAGCGCTCGCGGGGCGGGCTTTCCCAGCGCTCGCGACTGCGCTACACAGCCCGCTTCCCCTGATGCTGTTCTCCTCCGTCTCCGTCGCGAGCGTCGCGCACGTCGACGCGCCTCACCGTGTGAGCTCGCGCGACCTGGAGGATCAGCTCTCGCCGCTGCTGAAGCGGCTCGGCATCGCGCCGGGGATCATCGCGTCGCTCTCGGGCGTGCAGTCGCGTCGGTTCTGGGACCAGGGCGTGCAGCCCAGCGACGTCGCGGCGCAGGCGGGAGAGAAGGCGCTGTGCGCGGCGGGCATCGATCGCGAGCGCATCGGCGTGATCGTGAGCACGTCGGTGTGCCGGGACTTCGTCGAGCCCTCGGTCGCGTCGCTGGTGCATCGTCACCTGCAGCTCTCGCCCCGCTGCCGCAACTTCGACGTCGGCAACGCCTGCCTCGGCTTCCTCGACGGCATGGAGATGGTCGCCGCGATGATCGAGCGCGGCGCGATCGACTACGGCCTGGTGGTCGACGGGGAGGGCAGCCGGTTCGCGGTCGAGCGCACGGTCGAGCGGCTCAACGCGACCGGCGACGCGCGCGCGCTCGGCGAGGAGTTCGCGACGCTGACGCTCGGCTCGGGCGCCGCCGCGATGGTGCTCGCCCGCAGCGAGCTGGTCCCGGGCGGCCATCCGTTCCGCGGCAGCGTCGCGCTCGCATCGACCGACTGGAACCACCTCTGCCGCGGGCAGACCGATCGCATGGTCACCGACGCGCAGAAGCTCCTGACGGCGGGGCTCGATCTCGCGATGCAGACCTTCGAGCTCGCGAAGAGCGAGCTCGGCTGGTCGGCCGACGTGCTCGACGAGGTCGTCATCCACCAGGTCAGCCGCCAGCACACCGAGCGGCTCGCGGCGCAGCTCGGCGTCGCGCTGACGAAGATCCACGCGATCTATCCGGAGCACGGCAACGTCGGTCCGGCATCGGTGCCGATCGTGCTCGCGAAGGCCGAGGAGCTCGGCCGGCTCCGGCCCGGCATGCGCGTCGCGCTGCTCGGGATCGGCAGCGGCCTCAACTGCTCGATGGGCGAGATCGTCTGGTGAGCCCGGTGAGCCCGAGCATCGATCGACGCATCTATCCGTTCGAGGGGCGGCGCTTCGATCGTGGTGCCGGCATCCGCATGCACTACCTCGACGAGGGGCCGCCGGACGGGCCGCCGATCGTGATGGTGCACGGCAATCCGTCGTGGTCGATCTACTGGCGCGCGCTGGTGCTCGCGATGCGCGATCGACATCGCTGCATCGTCCCCGACCACGTGGGCATGGGCCTCTCCGACAAGCCCGGCGATCGCGACTACGAGTACACGCTGACCTCGCGCATCGACGATCTCGAGAAGCTGCTCGACTCGCTGGGGATCGACGGCGACGTCACGCTCGCGGTGCACGACTGGGGCGGCGGCATCGGCTTCGGCTGGGCGACGCGCTTCCCCGAGCGCGTGAAGCGGCTGATCGTGCTCAACACCGCGGCGTTCCATCTGCCGCGCGCCAAGAGCTTCCCGGCGGCGCTCGCCTTCACGCGGACGCCGCTCGGCGCGCTGCTCGTCCGCGGCGGCAACGCGTTCGCCCGCGGCGCCGCGCGCACCTGCGTGACGCGCCGCCCGATGTCGCCCGAGCTGCGCCGCGCGTACCTCGCGCCCTACGCCGACTGGGACTCGCGCATCGCGACGCTGCGCTTCGTGCAGGACATCCCGCTCTCGCCGGGCGATCGCGCGTACGGCGCGATCAGCGAGATGTCGTCGAAGCTCGACGCCTTCCGCGACACGCCGACCCTGATCGCGTGGGGCATGCGCGACTTCATCTTCGATCGACACTTCCTCGAGGAGTGGGAGCGGCGCCTGCCGCACGCCGAAGTGCACCGGCTCGAGGACGCCGGCCACTACGTGCTCGAGGATGCGCCCGAGGTGATCGTCTCGATCGCGCAGCGCTTCCTCGAGGCGCACCCGCTCGCGCGCGAAGCCCGCGCGGCGACAACGTGAGCGTCGACGAGGCGAACATCGCGATGCACCTGACGCGCGTCGCGCGCGATCGTCCCGCTGCGCCCGCGGTGTTCGCGCCCGCGGGCCGCGACGCGCGCGGACGTCCACGGTACGTGCACTGGACGTATCGCCAGCTCGACGACGAGAGCGATCGGCTCGCGCGCGGGCTGCGCGACGTCGGCGTCGGTCCCGGCGTGCGCACCGCGCTGATGGTGCCGCCCTCGCTCGATCTGTTCGCGCTGGTGTTCGCGCTCTTCAAGGTCGGCGCACCGATGGTGATGGTCGATCCCGGGATCGGGCGGAAGCACCTCGGCGACTGCCTCGCTCGCGCCGAGCCGCGCGCGTTCATCGGCGTGCCGAAGGCGCACGCGGCGCGCGCGCTGCTCGGGTGGGCCAGGCGCTCGGTGGAGATCGTGATCAACGTCGCGCCTCGGTGGGCGCGGCCGCTCGCGTTCAAGGCGCGACGCGCGCACGGCATCGACGACGTGCGCGAGCGCGGCGAGCGCGCGTCCTCGTCGCCGGCGCTCGCGTCGGTCGCGCCCGAGGATCTCGCGGCGATCCTCTTCACGTCGGGATCGACCGGACCGCCCAAGGGCGCGCTCTATCGCCACTCGACGTTCGCCGCGCAGGTCGAGTCGATCCGCGACACCTACGACATCCGTCCGGGCGAGATCGACCTGCCGACCTTTCCGCTCTTCGCGCTCTTCGATCCCGCGCTCGGCATGGTCACGGTCGTGCCCGACATGGACGCGACGCGCCCGGCCGAGGTCGATCCGCGGCGCATCGCGGAGGCGATCGAGGGCTTCGGCGTGACCAACATGTTCGGCTCGCCCGCGCTGCTCGACACCGTCGCGCGCTGGGCGGTGCCGCAGGGCGTGCGCTTCCCGACGCTGCGCCGCGTCTTCTCCGCGGGCGCGCCGGTCGCGCCCCGCATCCTCGAGCAGTTCGCGCAGCTGCTGCCCGAGGGCGCGCTGATCCACACGCCGTACGGCGCGACCGAGGCGCTGCCGGTCGCGAGCATCGCGCACGACGAGGTGCTCGGCGAGACGCGCGCCGCGACCGAGCGCGGCGAGGGCATCTGCGTCGGGCGGCCGGTCGCGTCGGCGGACGTCGCGGTGATCGGCATCGACGACGCGCCGATCGCGCGGTGGGACGAGCGCCTGCGCGTCGCGCCCGGCACGATCGGCGAGATCGTGGTGCGCGGCCCGCAGGTGACGCACGCGTACGTCGACGCGCCCGAGCACACGGCGCTCGCGAAGATCCAGAGCGAGCGCGGGGTCGCGCACCGGATGGGCGATCTCGGCTGGATCGACGAGCGCGGGCGGCTGTGGTTCTGCGGTCGCAAGTCGCACCGCGTCGTCCTCGAGAGCGGCGAGACGCTCTTCACGCTGCCGTGCGAGGGGCCGTTCAACGCGCACCCCGAGGTGAAGCGCAGCGCGCTGGTCGGTGCGCGGATCGGCGGACGCGTGGTGCCGGTGATCTGCGTCGAGCCCTGGGCGTGGACCCGCGATCCGAACGAGCAGGCGCGCCTGATCGAGTCGCTGCGCGCCGTCGCGTCGCGGGTCGCGCACACGCGCGCGCTCGAGCACTACCTGCTGCGCGAGCGCTTCCCCGTCGACGTGCGGCACAACGCGAAGATCCGCCGCGAGGAGCTCGCGGTGTGGGCGACCGCGGAGCTCGCGCGTGCGCGCTGAGGACCAGCGCGTGGAGAGCGGCCGCGAGCGCGTCCTCGTCACCGGCGCCGGCGGGTTCGTCGGCGGCGGCATCGTGCGCGCGCTCGTGGCG
>JALYRN010000038.1 GCA_030855295.1 Myxococcota bacterium
GCATCGAGCGTCGCGGCGTCGGGCGCCGCTGCGGGGCCCGAGCACGCCAGGACGAGGAGCGCGACGAGCGCCGGAAGCGCGGTGCGGAGCATCGCGCGGCACTATGATCGCGCCGCGCGCGGCGCACCAGATCCGCGGCGGTCGTCCGAGCCGGGGATCGCTGAACGGCATCGAGCACGTCGCGTGATGGCGATCCTCGATCCGGGCATACAGGGCTCGAACGCGACGGCGGGTGCGCGGTGTCCGGCACTGTGCGCATCGCTGCTCGTCACTGCATCGCCGACGTCCGTCGGCGGATCATCATCGGAGGTCCATGCGAAGGTTCGATCGCTCGCTGCTCGTGCTCGTGATCACCGCGGTCTCGGTCGGGTGCGCGCCCAGCGAACCGCCCGCCGGGCCGCGCGACGGTTCGCAGCATGGAGGCGCAGACGGAGGTCACGACGACGGCGGCCCGGTGTGCCCCGCCGGGACCACGTCGTGCGGCGATGGCTGCGTCGACACCGACTCCGATCTCCGGAGCTGTGGTGGCTGCGATCAGGCGTGCGGCACCGGACAGCTCTGTGTGACCGGCGCGTGCGTGTGCATCGCAGGCCTGACCGCGTGCGGCGGAAGCTGCGTCGAGCTCACCAGCGACGTCGCGCACTGCGGCGCGTGTGACGCGGCGTGCCCCGCGGGCGAGGTATGCGCCGCGGGCGCGTGCAGCGCCGGCGGATGTCCCGCGTCGACGACCGACTGCGAGCGCTCGTGCGTGGACACCTCGAGCAGCGTGCTGCACTGCGGTGGCTGCGACGTCGCTTGCGCGTCCGGCTCTTCGTGCATCGACGGCACGTGCGGATGCGCGGACGGGCGCACGTCGTGCGCGGGGTCGTGCATCGACACCCGGAGCGATCCCTCGAACTGCGGCGCGTGCGGCACTGCGTGCCCCGCTGGCGTGACGTGCAGCGCGGGCGCGTGCGCGTGCGGCGGAGGGCTGACGCTGTGCGCGGGCGCGTGCGTCGACACGGCGATCAGCGCGACCCACTGCGGCGGATGCGGCGTGACGTGCGCGTCCGGCCAGAGCTGCACGGCGGGCGCGTGCGTCACGTGCGGCAGCGGGATCTCGTACGCCGCCGACGTGCAGCCGATCTTCACGGCGACGTGCACCGGCGCGTCGTGCCACGGCGGGATGCGTCCCTCGGGCGGGCTCGCGCTCGACGCGGCGCGCTCGTACGCGGCGCTCGTCGGTGTCCCCTCGTCGTGCGCCGATGGCCGTCTGCAGGTCGCGCCCGGCGCGCCCGACGACAGCTACCTGTTGCACAAGCTCACCGGCGAGCGGCTCTGCGGCGGCAACCAGATGCCGCTCGGCGGCAGCTCGATCTCCGCCGCGCAGATCGAGACGATCCGCGGCTGGATCTGCGGCGGTGCGCGGAACGACTGACGACTCGGATCGCGCGCGGCCGCGCCGCTCGCCGTCCATGTGCGTCTGCATCCACAGTACATTTTTGCGTATCGGCGCTGGCGCGCGTTCCGTAGAGTGAGCGGAACACTCCGGGAGGTGCCTGATGGCAGGTGTGCGCGTCGCGACGGTACTCGTGGATGGAACGACCGCGGAGGTGCGCACGAAGCTGGTGGAAGCGGTGCGAGCGCAGCTCGGTGGAGCCACGCCGACGTTCGTTGCGGTGTTCGCATCGACGTCGCATCCGCTCGACGCGCTCGTGTCCGCGTTCGCCGAGCCCGGCACGATCGCGATCGGCGCGTCGACGGCGGGTGAGTTCATCGAGCACGGCGACGCGAAGTCGAGCGTCTCGGTGTTCGCGCTCGCGGGCGGGGACGCGTACCGCGCGAGCGCCGGGATCGGCGTCGGCCTCCGGGACGATCCCGCTGGCGCGATCGCGCGCGCGCTCGAGGGACAGCCGCGCACGATGGAGGGCTTCCCCTATCGCACCGCGATCACGCTGCTGGATCCGCTCGCCGGCAACGGCGAGGAGGTCGCGCTGATGCTCGCCGACGCGCTCGGCCCCGATCAGCCGATCGCGGGCGGCGCCGCGGGCGACGATCTGAAGATGCAGCAGACCTTCGTCGCGTGCGGAACGCAGTCGAGCTCGGACGCGATCACGGTCGCGCAGATCTTCTCGAAGCGTCCGCTCGGGCTCGGCATCGAGCACGGGCACCGCGCGCTCTCGGAGCCGCTGCGCGTGACGCGCGCGAGCGGCGGTTACGTGCACGAGATCGAGTCCCGCCCGGCATGGGACGTCTGGAAGGAGAAGACGGCGGCGGCGGCGCGCGAGCGCGGGATCGACGTGAGCACGCTCGAGCCGAGCGCCGAGGGCGCGTTCCTCCTGCAGTTCGAGGCGGGCCTCGCGAACGGCGCGACCTACAAGATCCGCGCGCCGCTCTCACGCACGCCGGAGGGCTCGATCCTCTTCGCGGCGGGCATCCCCGAGGGCTCGGTCCTCCGCATCACCGAGAGCGACGGCGGATCCCAGATCGTGAGCGCGATCGGCGCGGCTCGTCGCGCCCGCGGCGCGCTCGGTGATGCCCCGATCGCCGGGGCGCTCGTGTTCGACTGCATCTGCCGCAACCTGATCCTCGGCGAGGAGTTCGGAACGGCGGTCCGCGGGATCTCGGAGGCGCTCGGGGGCGTGCGCATCGCGGGGTTCGAGACGTACGGCGAGGTCGCTCTGAGCGCGGGGGAGATGAGCGGGTTCCACAACACGACGAGCGTCGTGCTGGCCTTCCCCGAGTGAGCGCGTGAACCTCACGGACATCGTCGGAAAGCTCGCCGACGTGGTCGGCCGGGAGAAGGCCGAGGACGTCGTCTCGCGCGCGGCGCGTGAGCTCGGCATCCGAGGCACGCAGCCGAGCAGCGATGACATCGATCGGCTCCTCGCGAAGCTGAGCGCACATCCTGGCGTGATCGGCACGGCGGCGCGCGTGATGCGTCGCCGTGCGCAGATGGACATCGCGCTCGCGAAGATCGACGCGTCTTCGGAGCCGACGACGCCGGCGACGAAATCCGCCGCCGCGCCGACGACTCCGTACGGCAAGCTCGTCGGGATGCTCGCGCCCGCGCTGGGCGAGGACAAAGCGGTGAGCCTGATCGAAGCGGCGGCGAAGCGACGCGGCCTGACGGCCTCGCAGCTGCGCCGCGAGGAGTGCATGGCGCTGCTCGAGGACCTCGCGGGCCAGGAGGGCCTCGTCGGCACCGTCGCTCGCTTCGCGAAGGCCCGAGCCCACCTCGAGCTCGCGAGCTGAAGCTGACAGGAGCGCTCGCCCCGGAGGGACCGTACGGGAGCGCGCGCCGCGCGGCCTGCAGGAGTGCTCGCCCCGTAGGGCGCGTACGGCAGCGCGCGCTTCGCGCGCGGACGGAAGCGACCGGAGCGGGCGAGCCGATGACGCGCGCGCGGACGGAAGGTCCCGGAGCGGGCGAGCCGTTATTCGAACAGGCTACGAGCGCGCGTCAGCGCAGGATGCCGGTGATCTCGCGGTGCGTGTGGCCGCTCGGGCCGAGCCGGCGCGGGACGGCGAGCGCGCTGAGCATCGTGTTGTAGACGTCGAGGCCCTCGGCGCCGACGTCGACGATGTTCCCGGTGCGGAAGCGCTCGTTGGCCCCGCTGACGGCGTGGAAGACGCCGGAGAGCTCGCGGCGCACGTCGTTGTGGCGGCCGTCGCCGGACTCGGTCGAGACCATGACCAGCGCGTTCTCGAGGATCGTCAGGCCGTTCTCGTCGCGGTGCTCGGGGTCGTCGAGCTTCGTCATGAAGTAGCCGACCTCGCGCAGCATCAGGTGCAGGTGCGCGCGCAGCTGGACGTTCGCGTTCGACGGGTCGTAGCCGTGCCAGTACTCGTGGCTGCAGCCGCTCGAGCCGCCGGTGCCGCGATCGCGACGATCGTCGAACTCGTAGACGAGGCTTCCCTCGTGCTCGTAGCGGCCCGTCAGCCGGATGCGCTCGCCCGCCGCCTGGAACGTGACGCCGCCGAAGCGGATGCGATCGCACTGCACGCCGAGCGCGTAGAGATCCGACATCAGACGCCACTCGCGCGTGAGCGCGGTGAGCGTGATGTCGATGCCCTCGCCGTCGGGATCGGCAGCCGCGCCGTGCGGGATGCTCGAGCCGCCGGGCGCCGTCGGCGCGGTGCAGCCGGGATCGGTCGGATCGGGCATCGCGAACACGCGCAGCTCGTGCTCGCGGATGCGATCGAGGTGATCGGTCAGGCGCGCGCGCGATGCCGCGCCGAGCCCGCCCGCGTCGCTCGTGTAGTGCTGGTACTGCCCGATCACGGAGTCGAGGATGCTGCGCCGGTAGCGCATGCGGCGCGCGACCGCGGGATCGGTCTCACCGCCGGTCATGCCGGGAGCGTCGCCGAACACGCGCGTGAAGAGCTGCTCCGGGCTCTCGCGCGGCACGTCCGCCGGGGAGCCGTCCTCGTTCCAGCAGTGGATGTAGCGCGCCGGCCGCGAGCGCCGGAAGTAGGTGCCCATGCAGAGCGTCGGGATGACGCCCGCCGGCACGCCGCCGGGGTACGCGTGGTGGCGCAGGAGCTGATCGATCGACGGCCCGCCCGCGCGCGCCTCGCCGTTCGGCATCTCGGCGGTGAACGCGCCGGCCGCGCCGTCGTAGTGCGCGTTCGAGCCGGACTCGTCGGCGCGCACCTGGTCGACGCCGCGCACGATCAGCAGCTTGTCGCGCAGGCTCGCGAGCGCCCCGAGCGGACCGTCGTAGCCCTCGCTCTGGAGCGGCGTCGGGAAGCCGAGCCCGAAGAACACGTTGAACGCGCGGGCGACCGGCTCGGGCCCGGCGGCGAACGCGCTCGTGGTCCGCATCGCGTCCAGCAGCGGCAGCCCGACCGCGATCGTGCCCGCGCCGCGGAGCAGCGTTCGGCGACTGAAGACCTTCGAGTACTTGCGGGTCACGCGCGCGGCTCCTTCACTCGACTCGAATCGCGCGGAAGCCCGGGCTGGTCGCGATCGCCACCACCAGGTCGGTCCACGTGCCCTCGCCCTCGACGTAGCGATCGCGCATGTCGCGCAGCGAGCAGCCGTCGCTCGCGGCGAGCGGACGTCCGATCGCGAACTGTGTCGCCTTGAGGCTCGCGCAGTCGCGCGCGCGCTCGCTGGTCGCGAGCAGCGCCGCGAGCTCGGCGACGCTCGAGTAGTCGGTCTGGGTCGACTGACCGGGGATGCGCAGCCAGCCGTCCTGCTGGAGCGCGTTGCCGAACTCGTCCTCGAGCTGGTGCGAGCCGGTGGCATCGAAGCGCTCGATGCCCCACGCGATCGGCTCCATCTGGATGTGGCATCCCGCGCACGACGGGTTCGCGACGCGCCCCTCGGAGTACTCGCGCTGCGAGTTGCCCGGGCTGATGTCGGGCGGCGTGGTGTCGACGCCCGGGGGCGGCGAGTCGAGGTGCCCGCAGAGGAAGGTCTCGAGCAGGTAGATCCCGCGTCCGACCATCGACGAGCCGTCACCGCCGACCGTCAGCACCGCGCCCTGCGTGAGCAGGCCGCCGCGCTCGGGGATCTCGCTGAGGTCGTAGCGTGCCTGCGCGTCGCCGGTGGGCTCGAGGCCGTAGTGCGTGGCGAGACGTCCGGTCAGGAAGGTCTCTTCGGCGTCGAACAGATCGGTCAGCGGACGCTCGCCGCTCCACGCGATCTCGTCGAACAGCGCGAGCGTCTCGTCGCGCATGTCGTGGCCGAGGGCCGGATCCCAGTCGGGGAAGCGCGCCTCGTCGCGCGCGAGGTTCTCGAGGCGGCCGAGGCGCAGCCAGTCGCTCGCGAAGCGGCGCGAGGTCGCGCGGGCGCGCTCCTCGGCGAGCATGCGGCGCACGTGCGCTTCGATGTCGGCGTCGTTGCGCAGCGCGTCGTCGGCGGCGGCCGCGAGCAGCGCGGCGTCGGGCGGCGCGCCCAGCACCAGGTACGAGAGGCGGCTCGCCATCTCCCATCCGTCGAGGTCGCGCGACACCGCGGGCGCGGCGCCGGTCTCGCGCTCGACGCGGTAGAGGAAGCGGGGCGACTGCATCATCGCCTCGAGCATCAGGCCGGTGACGACCGTGAAGTCCTCGCCCTCCGCGCTCACTGCGTCGGCGATCGGAGCGAGCGCGGCGAGCTCTTCCTCGGTCGGCGGCGCGCGGTACAGATGCTGGCCGAGGCTCAGCGCGAGCTCGCGCGCGCACGCCTGCGTCACCTCGGTGCAGCCCGCGTGCTCGCCCGCGATCGCCGCGACGTCGGCGCGCTCCACCGCGAGGCGCGCCAGCTCTTCGTACGCGGCGACGTGATCGATCGTGGTGATCAGCGCCGCGGCGGTGTTCGAGAAGCCATCGGCGCGCAGGTCGCGCGGCAGCAGGCGGCGCGCGTCGTCGCCGACGTCGACGCCGACGCTCGCCTGCACCGTCGCGATGTACTCGTCGATCGTCATGCGACGGACCAGCGAGGGCCCGGGATCGACCACCTCGCCGGCGCACGCGAACTCGAGCCCGGGAACGGGCGGGTCGGGGCGCGGGTCGGGGCCTGGCCCCATCGGGCCGGTCGGCCCGGCGGGCGCGTCGAAGAGCTGACCCTCGCAGCCCGCCGCCAACAGCGTCAGCGAGACGAGCAGCGCGGCGGCGAGCGATCCATGGCGAGGCACGCGGCGGTGGGAGCAACGATCGTGCTCTGCGAAATCATAAGGAAATCCGACGGTTGCATCGCCCGACGGAGGAACATCGAGCGTTCCGAGCGCCGCCGGCGCGAGGCCCCCGCCGGGCGTCATCCGCCGATCGTGACCCTCTCGATCGCGGTCTCGAACAGCTTGCCGCCGATCGACAGGTAGATCGCGCCGCCGCTGCGGGAGAGCTCCCAGCGGTTCACGCGATCCAGGGTCTCCGCGACGCGATCGAGGAACGCCGAGTCGATCGCGAAGAGCTCGAGCTCGTCCTGTCGGTGCACGCCGCGCTCGGCGATGTCGCGCGCCAGCTGCGGGACGTTCTTCCACGCGTAGATCGCGATCCGCGCGCCCGTCTTGCTCGCCTTGTGCAGTCGATCGGGGGAGGGCGAGCCGATCTCGATCCACGCCTGCAGATCGCCGCGCAGGTCGCGCTGCCAGAGCGCGGGCTCGTCGGCCTCGGCGAGGCCGCGCGTGAAGTCGATCCCCTCGGCGTGCTCGAGACCGCGCGCGATCGTGCGCGCGACGAGGTAGCGATCGCTCTCCGACGGATGCTGCGCGATGCGCAGCTCGAGCGACTCGTACACGTCGCGATCGGAGTCCGCGAGCGCAATCTCGAACCGTCGCATCGTCGCGGTCTGCGCCATCAGCGTGCCTCCTTCGCGAGCAGCCATCGTCGCCCGGCGAGCAGCGCGATCGGAGAGATCATCGCGATCATCCCGTGGATGATCCAGAGCATCCCCGGCGCGCCCGTGCCTTCGACCGGCACGAATACATCGAGCATCTCGCCGGCGTAGAAGCCGGTCACGGTCTTCGCGAGGAACCACGGCAGCCCCGCGAGCCCCATGTACACGCCGAGCCGACCCGGCGGCGCGAGATCGGACACGTACTCGAGGAAGCGCGAGGCCCACACCGCCTCGCCGATCGTGAAGATCACGACGTACGCGAGGAGCATCGTCAGGTTCGGGCCCGCGCCGAGCAGGAAGGTCGCCGCGGCCGACACGAGCGTGCCCGCGATCATCACGTCGATGACGCGGAGCTTGCGGGTCAGCGCGGCGAGCGCGGGCACCGCGAACACGATGATCAGCGGGTTGATGCCCTGGATCCACTCGAGGCGCGCGCCGATCTCGGCGGGGAACGCGCGCGTGACGTAGCCGGGCAGCGTCAGCCACTGGTGCGCGAAGAGCGTGCGCACCGGCAGCAGCGCGAAGATGAAGAACAGGAAGCGCGTGTCCATGATCGGCAGCGCGCGCACCCGATCGAGCACGGTCGACGGTGCGCCCGCCGCCGGCGCGGCGATCACTTCGCTGCTCGCGACGCGATCGCGCGCCTCGACCTTCTTGGTGAAGAGCGCGAGGTGCATCACCAGCACCAGCGCCGTGATCCCCGCGAAGAACCAGAACGACCCGGTGATGCCGGCGGTCGGCACCAGGCTGACCTCGACGCCCTCGAAGCGTCGCGCGAACTGCTCGCGCACCAGCGGCGACGCCATCTCTCCCAGGAAGATCCCCAGGTTCATGATCGAGTAGAGGAACGCGTAGCCCATCGAGGCGGTGCGCGCGTCCGTGTACTCCTTCACGCCGGCGTAGAGCGCGGGCTGCACCGCGCCCTCGGCGAAGCCCATCAGCAGGATCGCGATCCACACCATCGAGATCGCGCCCGCGCTCCCGCTGCCGAGCCCCGGCGCCATCGTCAGCACGACGCGCCCGACCAGCACGATCGCCATCGACACGCCGAGCGCGCGCCGCGCTCCCAGGCGATCGGAGAGCGCGCCCGCGCCGAGCACCATGAAGAGCGTGACCAGCCCGGTGAACGTGCTGGTCGCGATCGTCGACGCGCGCGTCGACATGCCGACGTCGTGCTCGAAGAAGAGCGTCAGCAGCGACAGGAAGCCGAAGTACGCGATGCCGTCGCCGAAGTTGACGAGGTTGACGAGCCAGAAGCCGCGCGACGCGCCCGCGAGCCCCGCCAGCACCTCGCGCAGCGGCACGCGTGCCCTCGTCTCCTCGGTGCTCATCGCGCGCGATGATGCACGCGGGCCACCTCCGGGCGCCACCTCCGCGCGCCACCGGGCGCCTGCTCCGCGCGCCTGCTCCGCGCGCCTGCGGCTGTGAGCTCTCCGCCTGGGGCCCTATGAACGGCGGCCGAACCTACCACTTGCTCGGCGGCCGGCGTGGTGGTTTGCTGCGCGACTCGGTCGACGTCCGTCCGGAGCGCGAGGTTAGTCTGACCGCGCAGTCATCTTGGCGCCTCACAGTTGTTTGCTGACGCACTCATTGACGGAAAAAATGACCGATTTCGAAAAAACCACGTGGACTTCGGGGTCCGCACTGGGTAGCGCGTGAGCATGGCTGGAACGCTGTCGACCATCGGCTCGCGCATCGCGGGCACGGGGCACTACGTGCCGGCGCGCGTGGTCACCAACAAAGATCTCGAAGCGACGATCGACACCACCGACGCGTGGATCATCGAGCGCACCGGCATCCGGCAGCGCCGCATCGCCGCCGAGGGCGAGTCGACGAGCGACATGGCGGCCGAGGCGGCCCGCCGCGCGCTCGAGGCGGCCGAGATCCGCGCGACCGACATCGATCTGATCATCGTCGCGACCGTGACGCCCGACATGCCGCTGCCGTCGACGGCGGTGTTCGTGCAGACGAAGATCGGCGCGCGCAACGACTGTCCGGCGTTCGACCTCGCCGCGGCATGCGCGGGCTTCTGCTACGCGCTCTCGATCGCCGACAAGTTCGTGTGCGCCGGCAGCGCGAAGCACGTGCTCGTGATCGGCGTCGAGCTGCTCTCGCGGGTCGTCGACTGGAGCGATCGCGGCACCTGCGTGCTCTTCGGCGACGGAGCGGGCGCGGTGGTGGTCAGCGAGGCGCGCGGCGACGGGCGCGGCATCGTCAGCACGAACATCCACGCCGACGGAAACTACGCGGCGGCGCTGCGCATCCCGGGTGGCGGCAGCGTCGAGCCCGCGAGCGCGGCGACGATCGAGCAGGGGCGCCACTTCGTCGAGATGAACGGGCGCGAGATCTTCAAGGTCGCGGTGCGCAACCTCGCCTCGGCGAGCAACGCCGCGGTCGAGGCGGCGGGCCTGAAGCCGAGCGACATCGACTGGGTCGTCCCGCACCAGGCGAACCTGCGCATCCTCGAGGGCGTCGCGGAGCGCACCCAGATCCCGATCGAGCGCTTCTATCTGAACCTCGAGCACTACGGGAACACCTCGAGCGCCTCGATCCCGATCGCGCTCGACGAGGCCGTTCGCGGCGGCGCGGTGCGCCCCGGCCAGAACGTCCTGATCTGCGCGCTCGGCGGCGGCGTGGCCTGGGGCAGCGCAGTCATGCGCTGGTAGGAACACAGCGCAGCGCAGTCATGCGCTGGTAGAGACACAGCGCAGCGCAGTCATGCGCTGGTAGAGACACAGCGCAGCGCAGTCATGCGCTGGTAGAGACACGGCGCATGACCGAGCTCGTCGACCACCATGCGACACTCGGCGGTCGAGAACCCATGCGCTTCCGCTACCCGGCGGAGCAGATCGTCTCCGGAGCCGATGCGCTCGAGTCGAGCACCTTCGAGCGCGGAGGGGCTCGACGAGACCATGATGAGCTGCGTCATGAGACCGCTCACGTCGGAGCGAGCTTCTTCTCCACCGCGTCGAGGCGCATCCGGAGGTCCTCGACGTCCGCCTCGATCTTGTGATCACGAGTGGTCAGCGCCTGCAGGTGACGGACGACGAAGCGCTGCTGCTCGGCGAGATCGAGGAGCGCGTGCTCGACCTTCTCGACGCGCACGTTCGTCTGCTCGATGCGACCGCCGAGCTCGGTCCGGAGCGTGTCGATCCGCGCGCCGACGTCCTCGCGGCTCGTGACGATCTCGTTGCGGATCTCGCGGAGGATCTGGATCGTCAGTTCTGCAGGGCCGGTCATCACGGTATCTCCAGGATAGCGCGCGCGCAGCGAGCACGCAGCGTACGGTCGGACGTCCGCGCGCCCTCCGGACTGACGGGCCGCGCTCGAAGGAGACGCCGCGTGGTAGGACGAACCGAATCCCGCGCTCGCCCGTCGAAGGAGGGACATGCGACGAACCATCCTCGTTCCTCTGCTCCTCGGGCTCGCAGCGCTGGTGGCCTGTGGTGGCTCGACATCGCGGTCGGCGACGCCACGCGCGCTCACGCCGGGCTCGCTGGCGCCGAGCGAGGTGCCGGCGGCCGACGTCGGCGACGAGGCGGAATTCGCGCGCTCGATGAACGCGCTCGGGCTCGACGTGTGGGAGGGGCTGCGGATCTCGGGGGGCGGCGATCAGAACATGGCGCTCTCGCCCGCGAGCTTGGCGACTGCGCTCGCGATGACGTATGGCGGCGCGCGCGGCGAGACCGCGGCGGCGATGTCGCGCGCGCTCCACGTGGCGTCCGATCCCGACGCGACGATGGCGGCGGCGGGCGCGCTGCAGCGTCGATGGAACGACCCTGCGCGCACCTCGTACGAGCTCGCAGTCGCGAATCGCCTGTTCGCCGAGCGCGAGTACGACTTCCGCGAGGCCTACCTCGATGCGACTCGCGTCTCGTTCGATGCCGAGGTCGAGCGCCTCGACTTCCGCGGCGACCCCGCGGGCGCGCGGGTGCTGATCAACGAGTGGGTGGAGGCCCGCACCCACGATCGCATCCGCGATCTGATCCCGCGCGGTGCGCTGGACGACACCACGCGCCTGGTGCTCGTCAACGCGGTGTACTTCCACGGGAGCTGGCTGCGCGAATTCGATCCCGAGCGCACGATCGACCTTCCCTTCTTCGTACGCGGCGGCAGCGAGCCGACCTCGGTGCCGACCATGCGCGCGACCGGCGGACGCTACGGCGAGGACGAGGGCGTGCAGCTGCTCGAGCTGCCGTACGCCGGCGAGGAGCTCGCGATGCTGATCGTGCTGCCGCGTGAGCGGAACGGTCTCGCGGCGGTCGAGGACATGCTCGACGCCGAGCGTGTCGCGCGGTGGGCGGGGCGGGTCGCCGAGCGCGGCGACCTCGAGGTGCAGCTGCCGCGCTTCCGCATCGAGACCGAGGCGATGGCGCTCGGTCCGGTGCTGCGTGCGCTCGGCATGGAGATCGCGTTCAGCGACGACGCCGACTTCAGCGGGATCAGCGAGCCCGGCGAGGTCCCGCTGAAGATCGGCGAGGTCTTCCATCGCGTCTTCGTCGACGTCAACGAAGAAGGCACCGAGGCCGCCGCCGCGACGGCGGTCGTCATGATCGAGATCGAGAGCGTGAGCGAGCCGCGCGAGCCCCCACGCTTCATCGCCGACCACCCCTTCCTCTTCTTCCTGCGCGACCTCCGCACCGGCGCCATCCTCTTCGCCGCCCGCCTCACCACCCCGGGGACAGGATCGCAGCTGTAAGTATGTGAAATCGTTACGTTCTGGCGGACAGTCGTACGATCTGTCGAATTCCCGGGAAAAACCGCGGTCATGCGCGAGCGCGAGCGCCGCAGGGCCAGCGTCGTGTCGGCGCGCTCCGCCTCGCTTGACGCGCCCGCCGCTCGCGCATACATCGCCGCCGAGATTTCGCGTGACGATCGATCCGTCCGAGCGACTGACCACCATCCTCGTCGCCGGCCGACGCGAGCGCAGCACCGCGCTGCAGAGCCTGCTCGAGCGCGTGCCCGGCACTGGCGCGATCGTCGAGGCCGACGCGAGCTCGGCCGCGGCGCAGCTGCACGAGCACAGCGCGCCCGCGGCGCAGCTGCACGAGCACACCGCACCGCTCTGTGTGATCGTCGTCCACGAGCCGCCCGCGCACGACGCGCTCGCGGCGATCGGCGCGTGGTCGGCCCAGGGTCTGCTCCGCCGCGCGCCCGTGGTCGCCGTCGTCGCCGATCGCGACCAGCGTCGCGAGGCCGCCCGTGCGGGTGCGCTGGCGTGCGTCGAGCAGCGCTCGCTCGACGAGCACAGTCTCCGCGAGGCGATCGAGGACGCGACCGATCGCTTCCGGGCGCTCGACGTGCCGTCGCGCGACGAGCGGCTCGACCGTCGCGTGCTCGAGAGCATCGTCTCGTTCGTCGTCGTGCTCGACGCGGACGGCACGATCATCGACTCGAACCGGGCGCGTCTCGAGTCGGTGGGCCTCGAGCTCGACGGGGAGCTGCGGGGCAAGAAGCTCTGGGAGTGTCCGTGGTGGGGTCGCTCGGACGACGTGCGCGCTCGCGTGCGCGACGCGTGCGCTCGCGCGGCGGCAGGAGAGCTCGTGCGCGACGATCTCCCGGCGCGCACGAGGGACGAACACCCGCTGACGGTCGCGTCGCACGTCGCGCCGCTGCGAGACGATGCAGGTCGCATCACGCACCTCGTCCACTCGGCGGTCGACGTGACGCAGCGCCATCGAGCCGAGGAGCACCTGCGCGAGAGCGAGCGCCGGTTCCGCGAGATGGCCGACGGTCTGCCGTTGATCCTCTGGGTGCACGACGCGGCCGGGAAGCAGGAGATGGTCAACGAGACCTTCTGCGAGTTCTTCGGCGTCACGCGCGAGGAGATGCAGGGCGACCGCTGGCAGCTCCTGATGCATCCCGACGATGCCGAGGCGTACACGCGCGAGTTCCAAGCCGCCGTCGCGGACCGCCGCGCGTTCCACGGCGCGGTCCGGGTCATGCGGCACGACGGTCAGTGGCGCTGCATCGAGTCGTGGGCACGCCCGCGGTTCGGCGCGGGCGGCGCGCTCCACGGCTACATCGGCACCAGCGCCGACATCACCGAGCGTCAGGCGGCGGAAGCCGCGCTGCGGGCCAGCGAGGATCGCTTCCGTCACCTCGCCGACGCGATGCCCCAGCTCCTCTGGATCGCCGACGAGGCCGGCCACGCGACGTACTACAACTCGCGTCACGTCGAGTACGAAGGCATCGAGCGCACGCCCGACGGTACGTGGCTCTGGCAGCCGGTCGTCCATCCCGACGACATCGCCGCGACCTCGACCGCGTGGCAGGCCTCGCTGGAGCAGGGCGAGACCTATCAGTGCGAGCACCGCATTCGCGTGCGAGGAGGCTCTTCTCGCTGGCACCTCAGCCGTGCCTACCGCCTGCGCGATCACGAGGGCGTGGCCCGGTGGTTCGGCACCGCGACCGACATCCACGACGTCAAGGAAGCGCAGCAGGCGCTGCGCGACGCCGCTCGTCGCAAGGACGAGTTCCTCGCGATGCTCGGACACGAGCTCCGCAATCCGCTGGGCGCGATCCGCAGCGCGATGCACCTCGCGAAGCTGACGATCGACGACAGCTCCGACCTGCAGCGCATCCTCGGCGTGCTCGATCGGCAGTCGGCGCACATGACGCGTCTGACCGACGACCTCCTCGATGCGTCGCGGATCGCGCTCGGCAAGATTGCTCTCGATCGCCAGCCGCTGGCGCTCCGCGATGTGCTCGAGAGCGTGGTGCTCGACCGGAGCGCGCCGTCGCGCGAGCGCGTGAACGTCGCGATGCGGCTGTCGGACGCGCCGCTCTGGGTGTCCGGCGATCGCGTGCGGCTCGCGCAGGTCTTCGACAACCTGATCGGCAACGCGATCAAGTTCACGCAGTCGGCCGGGACCATCGAGGTCACGCTCGCGAAGGACGCGGGGGACGCGGTCGTCCGGGTGCGCGACACGGGTGTCGGCATCCGCCCCGAGATGCTCGCGCGCATGTTCGAGCCGTTCGAGCAGGAGGCGCAGGAGATCTCGCGCGCGAGCGGGGGCCTCGGGCTGGGGCTCGCGATCGCGAAGGGCCTCGTCGAGCTCCATCGAGGCACGATCGCGGCGCGCAGCGCAGGGCTCGGAAGCGGCACCGAGCTCGAGATCCGGCTGCCACTCGTCGCGCCGCCGCAGCGCGAGCGCGGTGTCGAGCCACAAGGCGGCGCGCGTGGGCTGCGCATCCTGCTCGTCGAGGACAACACCGACGCCGCGGAGATGCTCGGCGCGCTCCTCGGCGCGCGAGGTCACGACGTCGCGATCGCGAGCCACGGGCCGGAGGCGCTGGACCTGCTGCGCGCGCGCCGCACCGACGTCGTGCTGTGCGACATCGGGCTGCCGGGAATGAGCGGATACGAGATCGCGCGCGCGATCCGCGGCGATTCCGCGCTGCGCTCCGTGACGCTGGTCGCGCTGACGGGGTACGGCCAGCAGGGCGACCGCGAGCGCGCGCGAGAAGCGGGCTTCGACGCGCACCTCGTCAAGCCGGTCGACGACTCGGCCCTGCAGGCGGTCTTCGATCGCTTCGTCGAGCTGCGCGCCGACGAAGCATCCCCCTGAGGGCTAGCCCCAGCCGTCGCGGGTGTCCCAGCCCATCACGTAGCGCGGGTTGATCTCCGACAGCGCGCGCAGCGCGAGCGCGCCGGTCGGGGTTCGCCACGAGTACGCGTCGACGCCGTAGGGACCGGAGTATCCGGCGTCGATCAGCGCGCGTCCCACGCGCTCCGCGGTGTCGACCACCGCGCGCTCGAGCGATGCGTCGAGCTCGGCCGCGCGATCCGAGGAGAGCCACGCACCATCGGGGCGGACGCACTGCTCGCGGATCGAGCGCACGTCGGCACGACCACCCCGCGCCCAGCAGTGCACCGAGAGCTCGCGCGCGATCTCGACGCGCGGCTCGACGTAGACGGCGCCCTTGCGGAGCGACGCGGCGATCCACGCGCGATCCGCGTCCGAGAGGCGCGCCGGATGCACCGGGCGCTGCCCGCGCCCCGCGACGCCGAACGCGCGCTTGAGGAGCCACCGCCCGGTCGGGCCGGGCTCGGCGACGTGCGCTTCGATCGCGTCGAGATCGGTCGCGCGCAGCACGCCGGGCAGCTCGTCACCTGCGAGCGCGAACGCGAAGCCGCGCTCGTGCACGAGACGGAGCGTGTCGACCGGCGGAGCATCCGGGACGATCGTGCGCGCGCGGCGCAGCAGCGTCAGCGCGCGCGGGGTGGGGCACCACGCGAAGCCGCGAAGGGCGGTGGGCTTGGTCGGCGGCGCGTTGCGCAGCGTCGGCGCGATCACCAGGTCGCCCTCCTCGAGAGTCGTCGCGACGCGGCGCGCGAGCTCACGCACGCGCTCGCGCATCTCGTCGGTCGGCGTGTACCGCGCGCCCGACTCGAGCTCTAGCTCCGCGTCGAAGTTCAGCACCCACGCGCGCGGTGTCGTCTCGGTCACGTCAGGGCTCCCACCGCTCGAGACGATCGACGAACGCCTCGTCGAGCCCGGCGCGCGCGCGCCGCGCCCGATCGATCGGGACACCGCGCATCACGATCGGCGTCAGTGGCGCGGGCAGCCGCGCGCGCCACGCGTCGAAGTCGAGCTCGCCGGTCCAGCGCGCGAGCCACTGCACGGCGAAGCGCACGTGCGGCACCTCTTCTTCGCCGACGATCTCCTGCAGCCGCGCGCCCTCCTCGTCGCCCGCCGCGCGAAACAGCTCGGCGAAGCGCCGCGTGTGATCGAGGTTCGCGCCCTCGAACCCGATGCCGAGCAGCGCGACCAGCTCGATCGCGCTCTCGGCCGCGGGCACGCGCTCCCAGAACCAGTCGCGCACCGGGAAGGCGCCGTACTGCGATCCGAGCGCGCGCAGGTGCGTCTCGTACAGCGCCATGTGCCGCACCTCGTCGAGCGCGATGCGCAGGAGGCCGCGCCGGAACGCGGGCTCGCGATCGACGAAGAGGAGCAGCGCCCGGCACATCAGCTCCGCCGCCTGCAGCTCGTGGTGCAAGAAGACGTGCAAGAGCTCGGCGCGCCGCCGCGGATCGCGCAGCGCCTCGAGGCCCGGCGTCTTGCTGCGCTTCTTCGTCGCGGGAACGAGCTCGGGCGGGCGCCCCGGCGCATCGAGACGCCGCGCCGGCGGCGACGTCTCCCAGCGCGCCGGCACCGGCGGCGGCGAGAGCTTGTGCGCCAGCTCGGTCGCGAGGACGTAGTCCCACGCCCAGCGCTCCACGGTCTGTCGCGGAGGAGGGCCTGCCGGCGGCTCGCGGTCCACGCGCGCAACGTAGCAGGCCGGTGTATCGTCGCCGCCGTCATGCGCATGCCCTCGAGCACGCTCGCGCTCATCGTCTCGCTCGGCGTGGCGGCGGGCGGGTGCTGCTACTTCCCGGCGCCTGCTCCCGGC
>JALYRN010000039.1 GCA_030855295.1 Myxococcota bacterium
GTCGTCGATGTCGAGCTTCACGACCTTCGCGCGACCGGCGTACTCGTCGGCGAGCTGATCGATGAACGGCGCGATCTGGCGGCAGGGGCCGCACCACGTCGCCGTGAAGTCGACGAGCACCGGTTGGTCGGAGCTCATCACCTCGGACTCGAAGTTCAGATCATTCACCGAGTGCACGTTCTTGCCGGCCATCTTCGTCGTACCTCCGAGACCGGCTGAACGTAGGGAAGGCCCGTGGGGGTGTCAATCACACGCCCCCCCGCCGTCGAAAACAGGCTCAGCCCATCGCGCGCAGCACGATGTAGAGGACGGCGAGCGATGCCCAGACCACCGCCGTCACGCGGAAGCCGCTCTTCCACGCGACCCACGCGGTGACGGGTGGGATCAAGCTCGCCCACTTCCACTTCGTCTCCACCGTGTCGGCGCGCACCACGCGCACGATCGCCATCGCGTGGACGAAGAGCCACACCGCGAACGTCAGCGTCCAGGAGAGCAGGAGCGAGGCGCCGGAGGGCACGATCGAGGAACCTCCTACCACCCTTCCTTACGCACCGCCCATGGGCTATGTCAGGCGCCGTGACGCGGGCCATCCGGATCGGGCTCCTCGGCTGCGGCGTGGTCGGCCAGGGCGTCCTGCGAACGATCGCGGCTCGCCGGGAGAGCCTCACCCGGCGGCTGGGCGCGCCGATCGAGATTCGCGCGATCGTCGCGCGTGATCCCGACAAGGCGCGCGATGCGTGCGTCCCGCGCGAGCTGCTCACGTCGGATCCCGAGCGCGTGCTCGGCGATCCCGACATCGACGTCGTCGTCGAGGTGATGGGCGGGCTCGAGCCCGCGGGCAGCTACCTCGTGCGCGCGATCGAGCGCGGCAAGTCGGTCGTCACCGCGAACAAGTTCCTGCTCGCCGAGCGCGGCTCGGAGCTCTTCGAGCACGCCGAGGCGCACGGCGTCGACCTCTCGTTCGAGGCCGCGGTGTGCGGCGGCATCCCGGTCATCCGCGTGCTGCGCGAGGCGCTCGCCAGCGATCACGTGTTCGCGCTGCGTGGGATCGTGAACGGGACGAGCAACTACATCCTGTCGCGCATGCACGAGGAGAAGATCGACTTCGACGTCGCGCTCCGCGCCGCGCAGGAGGCGGGCTACGCCGAGGCCGATCCGACGCTCGACGTCGACGGCGGCGACGCGATGCACAAGCTGACGATCCTCGCGTCGCTCGCGTTCGGCGCGAAGGTCGTGCCGTCGCAGATCTCCCGCGAGGGCATCGAGCGCGTCGCCGCGATCGACATGCAGATGGCTGCGCGCTTCGGCTACGTGATCAAGCTGCTCGCGATCGCGCGCGCGCTGCCCGCGACCGATGGTGGCGCCGGCGCGCTCGATCTGCGCGTGCACCCGGCGCTCGTGCCTCGCAAGAGCGTGCTCGCCAGCATCTCGGGCGCGCTCAACGCGGTGTACATCGAGGGCGAGAGCCTCGGGCCGTGCCTGCTGAGCGGCTACGGCGCGGGCGCGATGCCGACCGCGATGAGCGTCGTCAGCGACATCGTCGACGTCGGCCGCAACCTGATGATGGGCTCGCGCGGCCGCGTGCCGCATCGCTCGGTGCGCAGCGAGTCGCTCGCCGTCCGCGAGGTGCGCGATCCGGGACATCACCACGGCGCGTACTACCTGCGCTTCTCCGTGCTCGATCGGCCCGGCGTCCTCGCGCGCATCGCCGGCGTGCTGGGCGCGTTCGACGTCTCGATCGAGCAGATGGTGCAAGAGGGGCGCGCGACGAGCACCAGCGATCCCGTGCACGTCGTGATGCTCACGCACGCGTGCAAGGAAGCGAACATCCGAGGCGCGCTGCGCGAGATCCACATGCTCAGCGGCATCGCCCAGCCGGCGCGCGCGATCCGCATCGAGGAGGGCTGATGACGCAGCGAGATCTGACGGGCATCGGCGAGATCCACGCGCTGCTCGGGCGTGGCGCGCGCTTCGAGGGGAAGCTGACCTTCGAGGGCCGCGTGCGCATCGACGGCGCGCTCGAGGGCGAGATCCTCGGAGACGGCGTGCTGGTGCTCGGCGAGGGCGCGGACGTCCGCGCGAACGTCGAGGTCGGCACGCTCATCGTGCGCGGCGGCACGCTGCGGGGGAACGTCGCGGCCCGGCAGCTGATCGAGATCCACCCCGAGGGAGCGGTCTACGGAGACATCCAGGCGCCCGAGATCGACATCTCGAAGGGCTGCGTCTTCGAGGGGCGATGCACGATGCTCGCGCCCGACGCGCTTCCCCTCGAGGACGGCGCGCTCGAGGACGGCGCGCTCGACGACGGCGGCGACGCGCCTCCTGCGTGAGCGCGGGCTACCAGATCCCGAGGCCGAGCAGGATCGCGATGCGCACGCTGCCGTCGGTGCCGCTCGTGCCGCCGGCCGGGAGGGCCGGATCGGCCATGCCCGAGAAGCTCGCCCAGTAGTTCACGTACGTGACCGAGAGCGCGTAGGTGAGGCCGACATTGCCCTCGAGCGCGAACCCGCCGCCGAGCGAGCCACCGACGTCGAACCCGATCGTGTCGCCCGCGTCGCCGTAGCGGGAGAAGTCGCCGCGGCTGAGCACCGGACGCACGCCGACCTCCGCGCCGATCACGAAGTACTCGCGGAAGATGCGCATGCGCGCGCGCACCGCGGGCCGGATGTAGACGTACTCCGCGCTCTCGAGCAGCGTGTTCGCGCTGAGCGTGTACGTGTCCCAGCCCGCCCCGAGCTCGACGCCGAGGTCGAGGAAATCGGCGAGCGGGAAGAGCAGGCCGGCCGCGAAGTCGAGGCGGAAGAAGGTGTTCTCGACGCTGCAGTCGGGTCGCGCGCATCCCTCTTCGCGCGAGGCCAGCCCGACCGCGTGCGCGAAGAAGACACGCCCGTAGAGGCCCTGCAGGATCGACGGATCCGCGTTGAGCGGCCGCACCTCGAGGCTGACCGCGAGCTCGGGGTACCACGCGTTGTAGCGACCGCGTCGAGAGTCCTGGAACACGACGTCGGCTTCCCGCGAGCGCGGCACGAGCCCGATCTGCGCGTTGAGCAGCGGCGCGCGCCGTGACCAGTCGCCCGGCGCGGCGTCTCCGCCATCTCCGCCGCCTCCGCCGCCTCCCTCGTCCTCGCCCCCGACGAATCCAGGGGTCTCTTCGGGGTCGGTCGTGCCGATCCGGGCCGGCGGCGGTGCCTCTGTTCGCTGCGCCGGAGGCGGAGGCAGCCGTGCGAGGCCGTCGTCGAGCAGCGAGCGAACGGCGCGCTCGATGCCCGAGCCGCGCATCGCGCCGCGTGCGGTCGCGACCTCGTTCCCAGCCTGATCGAGCGCGGTCAGCGACACGCGGCGCCGTCGCCCACGGCCGGTGACCTGGCCCTGGATGATCATCCGCGCCTCGAGCTCCTCCGCGAGCTGCGCGATCCCGCCGGTGCCCGACGAGCTGGCGCCGACCCGCCCTGCCGACGAGTCGACACGATCCGCGTCGACGGGCTCCACGCGTCGGTCTCCCTCCAGCGCGCGTTGCACCTGCCGGCGCGCGCCGGCGGAGCCCGCGCCATCGAATGGGACCGTCGCCACGCGGACCTGCGCGGCGGCGCCAGCCGCCTCGGAGAGCACCAGGATCGCGGCGGCCAGGGCGACCGCGACCGCGAGGATTCGCCTCGGAATCGTCATCGCGCGCGAGCATAGACGAAAAGGTGTGCGTACGCCGACCTCGATCGCCGCGATGTTCGCGAGGGGCCTCGCCGGGCCGTCGCGGCGACCCCAAGAGGAGCGTTGAACCGCCTGGTTTTCGGGCGGTTCCGGTCGACGCAGCAGGCCCCGACCTCGCTTGACCGCGCTGACCCCCACTGCTACACACCGCGCGCCCGAGGCCCTCCGAGCGCGCCATTTCGTCGCTCGATCTCCACTGCGCACACTCTCTCTCTAGGGCGCCGTGGAGGGGTGATTCCGAGGCCGCGAGGAAAGCATGCCGTCCACTCTACCCGCCGTTCTGCTCTCGGGCGGTGCCGTCATCGACATCGACGGGTCGCTGGTCATCCAGCTCGCGATCTTCTTCGCCGCGCTGCTCATCATGCGGAGCCTGGTGTTCCGGCCGATGATCGCGCTCTTCGATGCGCGCGAGGCCGCGATCGACGGCGCCAAGCGCACCGCCCGCAAGATCGAGGGCGAGGCCGACGAGAAGCTGAAGGCCTTCGAGCTCGAGATGAAGAAGGTGCGCGTCGAGGCCGGCGCCGAGCGCGATGCGATCCGCCAGGAGGCGGCGCGGCTCGAGCGCGAGCTGCTCGGCAAGGCCCGCGAGGAGGCCGACGCGATGATGGCCGAGGCGACCTCGCGCATGGGCGGCGAGGCGACGAAGATACGCGCCGACATGAAGACCAGCGTGCCCGCGCTCGCCGCGCAGATCGCGGAGAAGCTCCTCGGAAGGAAGGCCGCGTGATGCGCGCGCTCTATGTCTCCGCAGCGCTGCTCGCGCTGTTCTGTGCTCCGACCGCAGCGCTGCTCTGTGCTCCGACCTCGGCGCTCGCGCAGATGCCGGAGGACGAGGGCGAGTACCTCGACGACTCGATCGGTGAGGACGATGGCCCGTTCCACGATCAGGGCGACGAGGGAACGCATGTCGAGGGCGTCCCGCCGATCCAGCCGGCCGAGGGCCTGCACGGCGACGAGCTGATCCAGGGCCGCGGCGCGACGCCCGGTCACGAGGTGCTGCCGCACGAAGAAGGCATCGACCACGACGTCCTCGAGCACGGCGAGCACGGCGCCGAGCACGAGCACCACGAGGCGAGCTTCGCCGACATCGACCCGGTCGCGATGGGCGGCTCGTTCGTCAACTTCGCGCTCCTGCTGGTCGTGCTCTGGCTGCTGATGCGGAAGTCGCTCCCGGAGTTCCTCTCGAACCGCCGCGCCGCGGTCGTCCAGGGGATGGAGGAGGCCGCGCGCGTCACCGCCGAGGCCAACGCCAAGCACAAGGAGTACTCCGAGCGCATCGACAACCTGGACGCCGAGCTCGACCGGCTGCGCGACGAGATGCGCCGCGCCGGCATGGACGAGCGCGATCGCATCGTCGCCGACGCGGGCGTGCGCGGCGAGAAGATGCGCGAAGAGGCGCGCTTCCTGATCGACCAGCAGATGAAGCAGCTCCGCGAGGACCTCACGCGCGAGGCGATCGAGGCCGCGGTCGCGGCGGCCGAGGCCGTGCTGGTGCAGAGCACGAGCGCGCAGGATCAGGAGCGCCTCGCGAAGGACTATCTCGGCACGATCCGAGAGCAGGTCGCGACCAAGGCCCAGGAGAAGAGACTGTGATCGCCTCCGGAGTCGCCAAGCGCTACGCGAAGGCTCTCTTCGAGCTCGCGAGCGAGCAGGGCCAGATCGACCAGGTGGGCCGCGCGCTCGACGGCGTCGCGAACGCGCTCGCACAGAGCGATGAGCTCTGGGCGGTCGTCGAGAACCCGAAGTACCTGCCCGACGTGAAGCGGAAGGTCATCCGTGCGGTCGCCGAGCGCGTGTCCGCGCCGCCGATGGTCGCGAACGTGCTGATGATGCTCACCGACCGCCGCCGGCTGCGGCACCTGCGCGCGATCGCCGACGTCTACCAGACGATGGCCGAGGACGCGGCGGGTCGCCTGCGCGCGGAGGTCGTCAGCGCGAGCGTGCTGCCCGAGGCTTACTACCGCGAGCTCGAGGCCGCGCTCTCCGAGGTCACCGGCCGCAAGGTGACGCTGGTGCGCCGCACCGATCCCTCGCTGATCGGCGGCGTCGTCGCGAAGGTCGGCGACACCGTGTTCGACGGCTCGATCCGCAACCGTCTCCGAGACATCCGTCACCAGCTCCTGGTGGCCGCACACACCCCCCAGGGTCGCGCCTGAAGCGCGACGGACATTCCATCGAGGTCAGACGAACATGCAGCTCCGCGCCGAAGAGATCTCGGAGATCATCAAGAAGCAGATCGCCTCGTACGACAAGGCGGTCGACGTCCTCGAGACGGGCAGCGTGCTGTCCGTCGGTGACGGCATCGCGCGCATCTACGGCCTCGAGAGCGCCATGGCCGGTGAGCTCGTCGAGTTCAGCGGCGGCCTCACGGGCATGGTGCTCAACCTCGAAGAGGACAACGTCGGCGTCGCCATCCTCGGCGGCGGCACCGAGGTCAAGGAGGGCGACACCGTCAAGCGCTCGGGCCGCATCTTCGACGTGCCCGTCGGCCCCGCGCTGGTCGGCCGCGTCGTGAACTCGCTCGGCGAGCCGATCGACGGCAAGGGCCCGATCGAGAGCAAGCTCCGCCGCCGCGTCGAGATCAAGGCGCCTGGCATCGTGCAGCGCCAGCCCGTCAAGGAGCCGCTCCAGACCGGCATCAAGGCGATCGACGCGATGATCCCGATCGGTCGTGGCCAGCGCGAGCTGATCATCGGCGACCGCCAGACCGGCAAGACGGCCGTCGCGATCGACACGATCATCAACCAGAAGGGCCAGAACGTCTTCTGCATCTACGTCGCGATCGGCCAGAAGCAGTCGACCGTCGCCAACGTGCTCACGAAGCTCACCGAGCACGGCGCGATGGAGTACACGACCATCGTCGTCGCGGGCGCGTCCGAGTCGGCGCCGCTCCAGTACATCGCGCCCTACTCGGGCGTCACGATGGGCGAGTACTTCCGCGACAACGGCCAGCACGCGCTGCTCGTGTACGACGATCTCAGCAAGCAGGCGGTCGCGTACCGCCAGCTCTCGCTCCTGCTGCGCCGCCCGCCGGGCCGCGAGGCGTACCCCGGCGACGTCTTCTACGTGCACTCGCGTCTCCTCGAGCGCGCCGCGAAGATGGCCGAGGAGTGGGTCTGCGTGAAGAAGGACCAGGAGCCCTCGCGCACCCTGCCGGGCGTGCACGTGCACATCGGCGAGGAGGCGAAGAAGGAGGCCGAGAAGGAAGCGAAGGAGAAGGGTGGCGACTTCGTCGCCAAGAAGATCCCCGACTCCGGCGGCTCGCTGACCGCGCTCCCGATCATCGAGACACAGGCTGGTGACGTCTCGGCGTACATCCCGACGAACGTCATCTCGATCACCGACGGGCAGATCTTCCTCGAGTCCGACCTCTTCTACTCGGGCGTGCGTCCCGCCATCAACGTCGGCATCTCGGTGTCGCGCGTCGGCGGCAACGCGCAGACCAAGGCGATGAAGAAGGTCGCCGGCCCGCTGCGCCTCGAGCTCGCCCAGTACCGCGCGATGGCGGCGTTCGCGCAGTTCGCGTCGGACCTCGACAAGGCCTCGCAGCGCCAGCTGGCGCGCGGCGCGCGCCTGGTCGAGATCATGAAGCAGGATCAGTTCTCGCCGCTCCCGATGGAGAAGCAGGTCGTCTCGATCTTCGCGGCGACCAACGGCTACGTCGACGAGATCCCGACGAGCGAGGTCCGCCGCTACGAGCGCGAGATGCTCAGCTTCGTCGAGGGCACGCACGGCTCGATCATCGACGGCATCCGCACCAAGCCGGAGATCTCGAAGGACGTCGAGGCGAGCCTGCACGCGGCGCTCAAGGACTTCGCGACCATCTTCTCCGCCGACCCCGCGGTGGCGAGCGGCGACAAGAAGCCGAAGAAGAAGAAGGCCAAGAAGGACGAAGCGGCCGAAGGCGCCGCCGAATGATCTCCGGGGCGCCGAACACGTCCGAGAGGAGCTGAGCCATGGCCAACCTCAAGGCGATTCGTAAGCGGATCATCAGCGTCAAGAACACGCAGAAGATCACGCGCGCGATGAAGATGGTCGCCGCGGCACGCCTGCGCCGCGCGCAGCAGGCGATCACCGAGCTGCGCCCCTACGCGATCAAGACGATGGAGGTGCTCAGCTCCGTCGCCGCGCGCGCGGGCGAGGAAGAGGTGAACCCTCTCCTCGCGCGCCGCGAGCGCAAGAAGGTGCTGATCGTGACGCTGACCAGCGATCGCGGTCTGGCCGGCGCGTTCAACGCGAACATCAGCAAGGCCGCCTTCCGCAAGTGGAAGGAGCTCGAGACGCAGGGCGTCGACGTCTCGTTCGCGGTCATCGGCCGCAAGGCGCGCGACTTCCTCCGTCGTCGCGGCGCGAAGATCGAGTTCGAGTTCACCGGCGTCTTCGAGGACCTGACGGTGCTCAAGAGCGGTGAGATCGGGCGCGCGATCGTCGCCGAGTACAAGACCGACGGCTTCGACGAGGTCCTGCTCGCGTACAACGAGTTCAAGAGCGCGATCTCGCAGCGCGTCGTGCTCGAGCCGCTGCTGCCGATCGTGCCGCAGCCGGTCGGCGGCGGCGGCGAGGGCGGTGGCGGCGCGAACGACGTCGACTTCATCTACGAGCCGAACAAGGAAGCGCTCCTCGATCGCCTCCTGCCGATGTACGTGGAGATCGAGATCTTCCGCGCGCTGCTCGAGTCGGTCGCGTCGGAGCACGGCGCGCGCATGACGGCGATGGACAACGCGACGAAGAACGCGTCCGAGCTCGTCGGCAAGCTGACCCTCGTCTACAACCGCGCGCGTCAGGCCGCGATCACCACGGAGCTCATGGAGATCATCGGCGGCGCCGAGGCCCTCAAGGGCTGATGCGCCGTGCGTGCGAGCCGAAGGCGCTGCGTGGCAGCGCACCGCTCGCACGCGGATCGACCGTCGCGCTCCGCGCGTAGCATCGTCGCGGGGGCGCTCGCCCTCGCGACGATCGCGATCGCGGCGTTCGCTCCACTGCCCTTTGCGCCCGCGCCGAGGGCGAGCGCGCAGCAGGGCAGCGCGGGCGGCTATGCGTGGGACGATCCGCAGTGGCGCTTCGTGCTGCACCAGCGCCGTGTGAAGGTGGTGCTGCTCGCCGGCTCGATCGGCGCCTGGCGCGACGAGCCGTACGCGCGGCTGATCCACAACTGGTGCGAGAACGCCGAGGTGCGCAACCTGTCGCGCGTCGGGTTCGGCGCGTGGCAGCTCTACGAGCGCTTCCGCAGCGAGGTGCTGACGAACCCTCGGATGCCGTTCGGCGCGGAGGACACCGAGATCTGGCTGCTCTGGAACGGCGGCCTCAACAGCGCGGCGGCGTCGCAGCGGACGAACCACTACATCCGGCGCACGTTCCGCGATGCGCACCGCCGCGGCATGCGCGTCGTGGGGCTGACGCTGACGCCGTGGGGCGACCTCCGCGACTCGCGGCGCTGGGGCGGCGCGGGCGGGCTCGAGACGTACCGGAACACGCGCCGCATCGTCGACTTCGTGATGGGGCGCCTGCCGCCGCGCGCCGCGCTCGGCGATCACGCCTCGGAGCGCGACGTCGACGCCGACGCGGCGTGGACCGAGGAGGAGCTCGCCGACGTGCGGATCGACCTCTACGACTCGACGCTGCGCGACCGCGAGGCGCCGCTGCGCGACGTCGCCGAGATGCGGCGACTGCTCGAGCGCGACTCGCGCACGCGGCGGATGCTGGAGCCGCTGTCGGAGCGCGCGCGCGAGGTACGGCTCGACGCGGACGCGCGGATGCTCGCCGAGCTGCCACGCTGGTTCCTGCGCCCCGAGTATCGCGGCTTCGACCCGGTGCATCCGAACCGCGAAGGGCATCGCGCGATCGCGGACGCGATGTGCCCGCGGCTGCCGGCGAGCTGGGGCTGCAGCTGTCCCGGCGCGGAGTAGGGCGCGGCGTCCGCTGTTGTCACCGGTGACAACAACACGTCGGGAAATCCCCGTGTACAGGCGAGGGCGGCCACGGGTATCGTCGTCGCGTGGGGGGACGATTCCTATTCGGTGACTCCGAGCCCTTTCCCGGGGGCTTCGATTTCCTCGCCGCGCTGCGGAAGTTCGTCGCCGCGTCCAGTCGCACGCTGACGCTGGCGCACGAGGCGGACGAGCTGGAGCGAACGCTCGGGGATCGGGCGCAGGAGCACCTGCACGCGATCGACGCGCTGCAGGCTTTCTTCGACGGGCTCGGCGACGTGATCGCCGAGCGCGCCGCGCGATCGGGCGCGCCGCAGATCGTCGGGCCTCACGCGAGCCAGCTGCTCGATCAGGTCGAGGTGCTCGCCGCGCAGGCTCGCGCCGCGCGCGCGAAGGATCTCGACGCCGATCAGGTCGGCGTCACCTCGCGCATCCGCGAGCGCCGCGCCGAGATCCGCGCCGCGCTCTCCGAGTACCTGCTGGGCGATCCGCTGCCGGTGCTCTCGTGGGCGCTCTCGCTGGGCCTCGCGGGCACGGCGCCGCACGGCACGATCATCCTCTCGCATCCCGGTGAGCTGATGACGAGCTTCGCGCTCGACGTCGGCGCGTGGGCCTCGGCGCGGAAGATCGGCGATCTCTCGCCGGGCCTCACGATGCAGGTCGGGTTCAAGAAGGCGTTCCTCCGCAGCTCGCTGCATCCCGACATCGTCGTGCTCGACGAATTCGTGATCGCGGCGCTCGAGCTCGGGCCCGACTCGATGGAGATCCATCTGCGGCGCAAGCTCGACGCGCCGCGCGACAGCTTCGTGCTCACGGTCGATCCCGACGACGCGAGCGGGCTGCCGATCGTGAAGGTGACGCGCTTCGACGAGCGCGGTGGCGACAACGACGCGCCGTTCACGGTGCAGGGCGAGCAGGCGACGCGCGTGCAAGAGCTCGCGACGATGCTGCGAGGGGAGTGCTCGGCGCTGATCGGGCGCAAGAAGCGCTTGCTCTCGGCGCAGCTCGACGGGCACGACGTCTTCGAGCGCAACCTGGTGACCGTGCTGCTGCAGCGCATCTCGGATCGGCTCGCGCCGACGGCCTTCGAGGTCTCGCGGCACAGCCCGAACCCGAACGAGCTCTCGCTCAAGTACGAGCGCGACGACGGCCGGCGCGAGGAGCTCTATCTCCGCAAGTCGGACCTGCTCGCGCTGGTCGCCGGGCTGCCCCCCGAGGCGCTGCAGATGTACCAGCGCCTCGCGTTCCTGCCCCTTCCGACCGCTCGCCCGCAGCTCCAGATCGTCGCCGAGTCCCAGGGCCGCGCGGACGTCGAGGTCGACATCGAGGAAGAGTCCGCGGTATACGCGGGCGACTCGGCCGCGGGCGACGCGTCGGGCGCTCGACCGAGCGGTCTGCCGCCGAGCCGCAGCGCACCGCCTCCGCCCAAGCGCAAGTGGTGATCGCTCGCGCTCTGCGGCTTCTGCGGCAGAGCACCGGATGATTTCCTCGCGCCGGTTGGTTCCTGGTCCCGGAGGTCGTCATGGTTCCCTTGCTGCTCGCGCTCGCTGTGCTCGCTGGGCTCTTCGCGGCCGCGTCGATCAAGCAGATCAACGAATGGGAGGTCGGGCTGAAGTTCACGCTCGGCCGGCTCTCGGGTCGGCTCGAGCCGGGCATCCGCATCGTGATGCCGGTCATCCAGCGCTTCGCGCGGATCGACAAGCGCATCCGCAACCGCGATCTCCCGCGGCAGGTCGTGATCACGGGCGACAACGTCACCGCGCTGATCGACGCGGTCGTGTACTTCAAGGTCGTCGATCCGCAGAAGGCCGTGCTCAACGTCGAGAACTACGAGCTCGCCGTGAAGGATCGCGCGAAGGTCGTGCTCCGCGACGTGGTCGGTGAGATCACGCTCGACGAGCTGCTCTCGAAGCGCGACGAGGTCGCGGCGCGCGTGCGCGTGCAGGTCGAGCAGTTCGTCAGCCAGTGGGGGCTGCACCTCGAGCTGATCGCGCTGCAGGACATCCAGCTGCCGAGCAACATCTCGGATGCGATCGCGCGTCAGGCGATCGCAGAGCGCGACAAGCAGGTCGTGATCATCAAGTCGGAGGCCGACCTCGAGAGCGCGAAGAACTTCGCCGCCGCGGCGAAGGTGCTCACGGCACAGCCGGGCGCGCTCGAGCTGCGTCGCCTCGAGGCGCTCCAGGGGCTCAGCGCGCAGGGCAACACCAAGATCGTGTTCGACCTCGCGAAGCCGAGCGGCGAGAACGACTACCGCGCCCACTCGGCGGCGATGGCGGCGGCGATGGCGGAGGACACGCGCCCGGCCGCCGACGTGAGGGTCGAGAACGAGTCGGCGGAAGATCGGGATCTCGCGGAGGACGAGCCCGGTCTCGCCGCGCGCATGCGACGCAAGGTGTGAGCGGCGCGCCCGAGCTGCGGCACGCCGCGCTGCAGCGGGCCGGCGCGATGCGCGACTCGCGCGTCGCCGAGGTGATCCGGCGGGCGATCGTCGACGTGCACGACCGTGCCGGGGAGGCATGGGAATCGAGCGACGGCACCGTGCGCGCGGTCGACGTTCGGGTGGCGGTCGACGGGCACGCGCTCGGGCTCTGCGAGGCGTATCCCGCCGTGCGTGACGCCGTCGTCGAGGCGATCACCGCGGAGGCGCCGCGCATGATCGGCGCGAGCGTGGTCGATCTGACGATCGTCTGGGGCGTGCGCGAGCGCGCGATCGAGGGCGGATACCGCGAGGGAACCCTCGAGGCGGTCGACCGCGACGACGGCGAGGACGTGCGCCGCGCGGTCGCTGGGTTCCTCACGGCGACGGGCGCGGCCGCGACGGCGCATGCGCTCACGGGCGTCGAGCTCGACGTCGGCGCGCGGGAGATCGACATGATGGGCTCGCGCGGGCTCGCACCGAGCGCGATCGAGCCGGCGCTCGCCGCGCTCTTCGGGCGCCGCATGCGGGTGCAGGTGCGGCGGCGCTAGACCCAGAGCCGGGCGTCTAGAACGACGAGCCGGGCTCGCGGAGGAACGCCTCCTCTTCGGGCGTGGTGTCGCGGCCGAGGATCGCGTTGCGATGCGGGAAGCGCCCGAAGCGCTCGATGATCTCGAGGTGACGCGCCGCGAACTCGACGTTGTTCTGGAGCGTGTCGCGGCGATCCGGAGGTGCCTCGCGCGCGAGCTGCTCGAAGAGGCGGACGCACTCGCGCTGGGCCTCGAGGTCCTCGGCGTGCATCAGCGGCATGTAGAGGAAGACGCGGTGATCGAGCGGGAGCTCGGCGTCGAGGCCGTGCTCGAGGGCGACTCGCGCGAGCTCGAGCGCGCGCGGATCCTGCGCGAACGCGCGCGGTGTGCCGCGGAAGATGTTGCGCGAGAGCTGATCGAGCAGGATCACGAGCGCGAGGGCGCCGCGCGCGGTGCGCGCCCAGGAATCGAGCTCTCCCTCGGCGGCGCGCTCGAGCAGGGCGCCGAAGCGCTCTTCGAGCATCGCGTCGAACGCGGGATCCTTCGTCCACCAGCGCTCGCGTCGATCGGCGGCCGGCACCTCGCCGGGCCCCAGCCACACGTCGAGGATCTCGTCGATCTGCGGGTCGCTCGTCATCGCGCTCATGCTCCGCCTCCGCTGCTCGCGCTCATGCTCCGCCTCCGCTGCTCGCGCTCATGCTCCGCCTCCGATGCCGACGCGGCGCTCGACGTAGCCCGTGCGGCAGCTGCCGATGCGCACCGTCGCGGCGCCGCGGCCGCGCACCACCCAGCGCAGCGTGCGGCTCGTCTCCGAGCCGTTGCTGTGCGGGAAGAAGATCGAGTGGGCACCGCTCCCGAGGCCGCGCCCCCAGCCCTCGAGGTGACCGACGAGCCGATGCGCGGCGCCGGTCTCCTCGAGCGTGCATCCGTCGCACGTCACGTCCGCCCAGAGCGGCTCGTTGTGCGGATGCGACCTCGCGTGCTGCATCCCGTACGTCGGCAGATAGCCGTGGTTCTCGACGACGACGCTCAGCTCGGTGACGTCCTCGCGCAGCGGCGCGACCTCGACGCGGCTGACGACGACGCGCGGCAGCAGCGAGGCCACGCGCATCATCAGCGCGCTCTGCGCCGCGCAGATCGCGGGGAGCTCTTCGTACGAAGGGTTGAACAGGCCGACGCGCCGATCGAGCCCGCCGACCTCGACCTCGCCGAGCTGCGGATGCTGTACGCGCTTCCAGGGCCGGAAGATGCGCCCGCGGTTGTGCTCGACGTCCCAGCGCGCGAGCGCGATCCAGTCCTCGCGGCGGAATCGCGAGTAGTAGTCGACGAACTTCGCGGGGCGCTCGATGCCGAGCTTCGCCATCAGATCCCAGAGCTCGCAGACGTAGGAGAGCGCGCCGCGATCTTCGTACGCCCACTCGCTGAGCGCGCCGTGGAGCGGCTTGCCCGGCTCGTAGAGGAACTCGGCGAACCCCGAGACCATCGGGTACCCGGTGATGCTCTCCGCCCACTGACCGACCTGGCGATACACCGCGAGATCGAACGCGTTCATCTTCTCGTCGGGCACGTCGCCCGGCGGACGGATGAACACGCCACCGAACGTGTGCAGGTTCAGCCATGCGTAGATGCTGGGCGTGCGCGTCGCGACCTCGATGATCGCGCGTGCCTCGGGCTCGCTCCCGGGGAACGCGCCGGCGCCGGGCTGCTCGTGCTCGGCGGCCCAGTGGAAGGGAAAGTTGCGATTGAGATCGGGAAAGCTGTCGGAGAGGAAGTCGGGCGTCGGGACGTTCACGCCGTCGAAGCTCTCGATGCGTCCCTCGGGGAACAGCTTGTAGTAGGGCGGCGGGTCGTCGATCGTGCGCGGCACCAGCAGGCCCGGCACGTCCGGCAGCACCGCGAAGTCGCCCGCGGGATCTTCCTTGCGCATGTAGAGCGCGAGGCCATCGCCATCGACGTCCTCGTTGATCCACCGCGCGTGCCCGCGGTTCGGTCGCTCGTCGCGCGGCACCGAGCGCACGTAGCGACCGGTCTTCAGCACGGCCTCGGCGCCATCGGGAGAGATGCGCGGCATCACGTGGAAGAGCGCGTCGGTCACGATGCGCCTGAGGTGGCGCGGCAGCGTCATCTCGGAGATCGGGGCGTCGCCGAGATGCAGCGCGATCACGTCCTCCGCGATCGCGAGCGCGACGCTCGAGCCCGAGATCTCCGGGGCGTGCATGTTTCCGTCGATCCACACCGACGGCCGTGCTCGATCGGGCTCCGGGCCGATCGTCAGGAGCCAGAGCTCGCGGCCCTCGTGCGTCCGTCCGAGCGAGCGGAGGCGTACGATGTCCGGGAACGCGTCGGCCCAGGCGCGCAGCTGCGCGGTGAGCGAGTCGTAGTCGAGGTAGTCGCGGCGGAAGCCCTTCGAGAGCGCCGCGAGGCGAGCGCGGGAGGAGTCCTCGGTGGCCATCGCGCGGGAGTGTAGAGTCTTTCGGCGAGGTGAGCGTGAGCACGAAGCGAAGCTGGATGGTCATCGGGGCGCTCGCCGTCGTCGCGGGATGCGGCGGGGGCGGCAGCGTCGACGGCGACGCGGGATCGGCGGACTCCGGTCCGCGACCGAGCGTCGACGCGAGCGCGGAAGACGGCGACGCCACTGCGAGCGCCGACGCGAGCACGGAAGAGCCCGATGCGGGCAGCACCGGCTGGCGCACCGAGCCTCCGCTCCCCGAGGCGATCCAGGAGATCACCGGAGCCGTGCACGAAGGCCGGCTGTGGATCGCCGGCGGCTTCGATGCGGCGACCGCGGTGACGCGCGCGGTGCGCATCTTCGATCCGGCGACCGAGACGTGGAGCTCGGGCCCCGAGCTCCCTGCGCCGCGCCACCACGCGATGATGGTCTCGACCGGCGCGGAGCTCTTCCTCTTCGGCGGGATGGCGACGCTCGCGTTCGAGCCGCTCGACACCGCGTGGGTGCTGCGCAGCGGCGCGTCCGAGTGGACCCCGATCACGAGCCTTCCGGAGGACCGCGCCTCCGGGGTCGCGGCGCTGGTCGGGGACCGCGTCGTCATCGCCGGCGGCAACGCTCGCGGCGGGCTCGCCCGCACGACACTGATCTACGATCCCGCCGCCGACGACTGGGAGATCGGTGCGGAGATCCCGGATCGGCGCGAGCACACGTCGGGCTTCGCGCACGACGGCGAGCTCTGGGTCGTCGCGGGGCGGCGCAACTCGCTCGAAACGAACCGCACGACGGTCGACGTCTACGATCCGGAGACGGACACCTGGCGCAGCGGCCCGCCGATCCCCACCGCGCGCGGCGGCCACGGCGTCGCGGTGCTCGACGGCGTCGCGTACGCGGTCGGCGGAGAGCAGCCCGACCGAGCGCTCGACTCGGTCGAGGCGCTCGATCTCGCGACCGGCGAGTGGCGCGCCGTGGCGCCCACCATCACGCCACACCACGGCCACGTCGTGCTCGCGGCCGAGGGGCGCATCTGGGTGATCGGCGGCGGCGATCGCCCGATCTTCGCCGCGGTCGACGCCGTCGAGAGCTTCGCGCCCTGAGCTCGCGCGGCCTGTGTGAAAATCGGCTCGCCCGCTCCGGTCCCTCCCGTCCACGCGCGATTGATCGGCTCGCCCGCTCCGGTCGCTTCCGTCCGCGCGCGAAGCGCGCGCTCCCGTACGCGTCCTACGGGGCGAGCACTCCTGCAGGCCGCGAAGCGCGCGCTCCCGTCCGGGCCCTCCGGGACGAGCACTCCTGTCGGCGTCAGCTGCGGTCGAGCGAGTCGAGCAGGGCGGCGAACGACGCGAACCGCGGCTGCGCGAGCGGCGCGAGCTGCGCGCGGTCGGCACAGGCGGTCGGACCGAGCGCGAGGAGCGCTTCGTGATCGAACGCGACGACGGGCGCGTCGCCGCTCTCGTCGCGCGCGCCGAGGTCGAGACAGAGCGGCCCCGCGTCGTCGGCATCGTCGCCGAACGCCACGTACCCGGCTCGATCGAGCGGCGCCCACGAGTCGAGCGCGCTCTCGAGATCGCGCAGCGGCGCGTCGGACCAGAGCGCGGGCAGCCGCAGCTGTGCGGTCTCGATC